>NZ_RZRP01000439.1:0-5250 GCF_003997795.1 Mesorhizobium sp. M7A.F.Ca.US.005.03.2.1
GCCCAATCGCGGGTGTCCCGCCTGCACGGGTGATCGGCGATGAGCTCGAAGGACGACCCCTTCGGTCCGGCGGGCAAGACCGTCATTCGCGCAAATCCACGGCGCACGCAAAAACCGCCGCCGGTTCCGGAGCAATCCATTGCGGACACCTCCAGGATCGAGGATTCAACCGTGTTCGATCCTGGCGTCGTGCGGCCACCGGGCTGGGTATCAGGAACCGTCATCTATCAAGGCCCGGCCCTGGGTGCCCCAGCAGGTACCAGCTCTTCGGCCGCCGCATCAAAGCCGCCCATCGAGCAGCGCATGCTGCTCGGCGCCGCCGAGGTGGTCAGATACTGCGCGGCAAACACTATTCTCGCTGCGGCCGCTCCTTTGCTGATGCTGTTTGGGCAACTCAGGCTGATGCCTGTCGAAAGACAGGCGGAGCCACTGGCGCAACATGTCGCTGAGGCCATCGAAAAATTCGACCGGACGGTGGAGAAATCGGACGTTGCCGAAGAGGATGCGCGGATTGCGCGTTATGTTCTGTGCGAAACAGCCGACGATCTCATCGGCAACCTGCCTTGGCCTGGGAAAGACGACTGGTCGCAACGCAGCATGTCGTGGCAGTTCTTTCATACCCAGTCCTCCGGCACAGGCTTCTACGAAGCACTGAACAAGATCCTGGCCCATCCCGAGACACATTACGATCTGCTCGAACTGATGCATGTCTGTCTGTCGCTGGGGTTCGAGGGCCAGTATCGCGGCGTGAGGCGCGAAGACAACAATCTCGAGCGCGTTCGACGCGACGTCTACGAGACGCTTCGCTACTTCAGGACGCGTGCGGGTGAAGACATCTCGCCGCGCTGGCAGGGCTTGGCCGAGACGATGGCGCAGTCCTCGGCCCGCCTGCCGCTTTGGGTGGTTGCCGCGTCAGCGTCGGCGCTGCTGGCGGCAGCGTTCTTCGCATTGCGGGTCTTCATCTCCAATGAAGGCGACGCCGCCGCAGGTGAATTGCTGGCACTCAACCCATCAATACCCGTCGCTATCGAGCGCGCCAGCGTGGCGCCGCTGGTCGAGCCAGCCAAAGTCGCCCCACCGGCGGCCAACGCTCAGATCGATCGTATTCGTGCGGCGCTGGCCAAGGACGTCGAAGGCGGCGGACTGGCCATTGGCACCAAGGGCGACTTCATCGTCGTGGAAATCAACAATCTGCTGCTGTTCCAGTCCGGCAGGGCCGAGACGAAGCCGGAATTTCAGCCCATCGCCGCCGACATCGCCGCGGCTCTTGAGCACGAGCCTGGACCGATCCGGATCGTCGGCCACACGGATAATGTCAAACCGCGTCGGTCGAGCGCCTTCAAATCCAACTTCGACCTTTCGCTGGCCCGGGCCAAAGCCGTCGAAGCGCTGATGGCCGCGAAATTCAGCGATCCCTCGCGACTGACGGTGGACGGCAAGGGCGAGGACGAACCGATCGCCGAAAACGCGACGCCGGAAGGCCGCGCCAGGAACCGCCGTGTCGATGTGATGATCCCCAGGGAGGAGACATTGTGACGACCTGCTGGAAGCATCCATGACGCGTTGGCTGCTGCGGATATTCAGCATGACCGCGCTGATCGGCTTCGCGACGGCCATATGGTTTGCCGGCCCCTTGATCCGCTTTGCCGATAGCCGGCCGCTCGGGCCTGCCTGGCTGCGTGCAACGATCATCGGTGTAATCGTGGCGACGCTGGCGCTTGTTCACGGGCTGCGTTTCTGGCAGGGGAGGAAGGCGCAAAAAGCGCTCGAAACCGTCGTTGCGCACAATGATGACCGCGATGATGACGATGGGCGGCTGCTCGAAGCCCGCATGAATGAGGCCTTGGCGGCGCTCAAAGGGTCGAGCGGCAAGCGCAACTTCCTCTACGACGTCCCCTGGTACGTCGTCATAGGCCCGCCGGGTGCCGGCAAGACAACGGCACTGGTCAATTCGGGGCTGAATTTTCCGCTTGCCGGTTCAGGAGACGCCCAACCGGTGGCCGGCATTGGCGGAACACGTGCCTGCGACTGGTGGTTTACCGACCAGGCCGTGTTGATCGACACCGCAGGTCGCTACACGACGCAGGATTCCAATGCTGAGAGCGACAAGAAGAGCTGGCTCTCCTTCCTGTCACTGCTCAAGAAGCACCGCGCCCGGCAACCGATAAACGGCGTCATCCTGGCCATCAGCCTTGCCGATCTGATGAGCTTCGACGACCGGCAGCTAGATACCCACGTCGCCGAGATACGCAACCGGCTGAGGGAAATCCACGAGACGCTGAAAGTTCAGTTTCCAGTCTATCTGATTTTCACCAAGGCCGATCTTGTCTCCGGTTTCATGGACTACTTCGGCGGCTTCGACGAGTCACGAAGGCGCAAGGTGTGGGGCGCGACATTCCAGACCGCGGAGCGCGACAGGAACATGGCCGCTGGAGCCCCTGCCGAATTCGATGCGCTGGCAAAACGACTGGCCGACGAGATGGCCGACCGCCTCCAGGAAGAGACTGATCCCGTCACGCGCATCTCCATCTTCGGTTTTCCGGCACAGTTCGGCGCACTAAAGGGCCGAGTTACCAGCTTTGTCGCCGCTCTGTTCAATCCCGGACGCAGCCAGGTGAATGTCAGCCTGCGTGGATTGTATTTTTCGTCCGGCACGCAAGAGGGCACGCCTATCGATCAGGTGCTGGGCGCGATCGGGCGCAATTTCGGTGGCAATTCCCGCCCTCACCTTTCTGGAACCGGCAAAAGCTTCTTTTTGCATGATCTGCTGACGGACGTCATTTTTGCCGAATCGGGCTGGGTTTCGTATGACAAATCGGCTGCAAGGCGTGCGGCGATCGTCAGATTTGGTGGCCTGGGTGCCATAACGCTGATCGCCGCCGCCGCACTGGGTACGCTCGCCCTGAGCTTTGCTTCCAACCGGTCGCTGATCGCCTCCACAACGCTGGCCATGGGCCAGTATCGCGAGACGGCGGCCCCGTTGCTCAAGGCCAGCACGGTCACCGATGTCGACCTTGAAAACGTCATCGGCCCGCTTGACCAGTTGCGCGATCTGCCGGCCGGGTATGAAACCGGTGACTTGCCGACACCGTTAGAGGAGACGTTCGGCCTCAGCCAGAGGGAGAGACTTCTTTCGGCATCCAAAACAGCCTATCGGCAGGCGCTGGAGCGACTGCTCCGATCGCGCCTGTTGATCCAGGCCGAGCGGACGATCCAGGCCAAGATGGCCGATCCCGTCGCCCTCTACGAACCGTTGAAAATCTATCTGATGCTTGGCGGCAAGGCACCGAAGGTCGATGACGCTTTGATCGTTTCGTGGATGAAGCGGGACTGGGAGCAGAACCGATATCCGGGCGAAAACAATCGCGAAGGACGCGAGCAGCTCCAAAAGCACCTGCGCGCCATGCTGGCATTGGACGACGCCTATGATCCGGTCTTCGAACTCAACCAGCCGCTTGTCGAAGCCGCTCAACGTTCACTCGGGCGTATGAGCCTTGCCGATCGCGCTTCGGCCTTGATCAAGTCGGCTATATACGCAGCGGTGCTGGACGATTTTTCACTGTCTCAGAAAGGCGGGCCGGAAGCGCAGCTGCTGTTCGAGCGCATCGATGGCGGCGATCTGTCAGGGCTTCGTATTCCCGGCATCTATACTCATTCCGGCTTCAACACCTTCTATCTCCGGCAACTGTCGCGCATTGCGCAGATGCTTGTCGACGAGCAGTGGGTTCTCGGGGGCGGCGGCGAACAAGGCGATATCAACCAGCAATTGCTCAAGCTCGGCCCCGAACTTCTTGATCGCTACGGCAAGGAGTTCGCGGCCGCGTGGAACGGCGTTCTCGGCCAGTTGAAATTCAAGGCGATGCTGACGGACAAGCCGCACTACATCGCACTTTCGGCCGCTGCCTCCCCAAGCTCACCGATGAATCAGCTCTTTGCGGCAATCGCCGATGAAACAGCTCTGACGCGGGACTCAGGTGACGGCCCCGATCCCGGCACCGAGATCGAAGGCACGGCCCAGAACCCGCCGCGCAACCCCGCGGATCTGGCCAAGGGCCTGGCCCGCATCGGCATAACAATCGCCAGCGGCAAATCGCAAAGCCGCGCCGGCACCGGGGCCGCCGACGCACGGAACTTCAGTCCAGGAGCAAACATCGAAGCGCAATTCAGACCATTCCAGGCCCTGGTGAACGGCCCTGCCGGACATCGCCCGATCGATGCTCTGACCCAAAACTTCAGCGATATCTATCAGAGCCTGCAACTGGCGGCCGAAGTTCCTTCGCAGACGGAACGCGTCAATTCGAACCTGCAGCTGCAGATAGCCACGCTTCGCGCCAATGTCTCGCGCCTGCCCAAGCAACTCGGCCGGATGGTCAACGCGACGGCGGATGAGTTCGAAGGCAACGTTGCCGAAACCTCGGTGACCAACTTGAATCAGATACTTGACCAGACGGTCACAGCCCCTTGTGAAGCCGCAATCAGCGGCCGTTATCCCTTCGCCCGCGACGCCACCGAGGATGTTGCGATGGCAGATTTCGCCAAATTGTTCGCCCCTGGCGGCTTGCTGGACCGGTTCTTCGCACAAAATCTAGCATCGCTGATCGACATGACCAGCCAGGACTGGACTTGGAAACAGGATGCGCGATTTGGACGCGACCTGTCGAAATCGACCCTGAAAGACTTCCAGCTTGCGGCGGAAATCCGCAGCGCCTTCTTCCCATCGGGCGGTTCGTTGCCTTCGGTCAGCATCACTTTCACACCGTTCTCACTGAATAGCGATGTCGATACGGCGATACTCGATGCCGAAGGCCAGATCGTCTGGAGCAATCAGACGGGCAACGCGCCGAGCGCGGTCACCTGGCCTGGCCGGGCGAGGCAGCTTCCGCGTCCGCCAGCCTAAGCTTGACGCCGGAGATGCCAGGCCGCGAATCCGCCATCAAGTTCGAAGGGCCCTGGGCGCTGAAACGACTTCTGGACAAGGCTGCCGTCACCGGCGACGGCAGCAACATGCAAGCGCGCTTCGTGATCGGCGGACGCGACGTTACTTATGCTCTCCAGACAGGCTCAGGCTCCAACCCCTTCTTCCTCCCGGCCCTGTCCGGATTCAGCTGTCCCAAGGCGTTTTGAACAGGGTTCATCTGCTGAACATGGCGTCGGTCCGCTGACCACGGCGTTCAAAGCCTGGTTTTCCTTAGTTTTCGATACTTTAATGTTCGAGCCTGTGGCAAAGTGGCGCCAGCGAGCGTCCAAAGG
>NZ_RZRP01000043.1:0-16255 GCF_003997795.1 Mesorhizobium sp. M7A.F.Ca.US.005.03.2.1
GTTCGCGGCCGACGATGAATTTCTGCAGATTGCCGCCCGAAAGAGCCGCGGCCTCCGGATCCGGCGCGCTCTTGCGCACGTCCATCGCCTCGATGATGCGTTGGGACGCGGCCTGGATGGCGGCGCTCTTGACCATTCCGCCGGAACCGACGAACGCCTTGCCGTCGGTGGCATGGCGCGACAGCAGCAGGTTTTCGGAAAGCTTCATGCGCGGTGCGGCACCGTGGCCGAGGCGCTCCTCCGGCACGAAAGCAGCGCCCAGCAGGCGCCGTCCGGTGATGGTGAGGCTTCCCGAATCCTTGCCGCGAATGCGCACCGAGGCGGCATCCTGCTGCAGCACTTCGCCTGAAACGGATTCGAAGAACTCGCCCTGACCATTGCCGGCGACGCCGGCGATGCCGATCACCTCCCCGGCGCGGACGTTCAGGTTGATGCCCCTGAGCGGGATCGAGAACGGCGTTGCCGGTTGGCGGCTGAGATTGCGGATTTCGAGCAGCGGCTGCGCCTTGTCGATGCCCTCGACCGGCGCGCGCACCACGGCCTGCACCTCGTTGCCGACCATCATTCGCGCCAGCGAAGAGGCTGTTTCCTCACGCGGATTGCAATGGCCGACCACCTTGCCGTGGCGCAGCACGGTGGCGCGGTCGCAGATGCGTTTGACCTCTTCGAGCCGGTGCGAGATGTAGAGGATGGATTTGCCTTCCGAGCGCAGGCGCTCCAGCGTCTCGAACAGCTTGTCGGCTTCCTGCGGCGTCAACACCGAGGTCGGTTCGTCCAGGATGATGAGCTGCGGCGTCTGCAGCAGGCAGCGGATGATTTCGATGCGCTGGCGCTCGCCCACCGACAGGTCGCCGACCAGCGATTCAGGGTCGAGCGGCAGGCCATAACTGAAGGAAAGCGCCCTCGCCTTCGCAGCGATGCTGCTGATCGGTGAGCCGTCATCCAGCGACAGCGCGATGTTTTCGGCCGCGGTCAGCGCCTCGAACAGCGAAAAATGCTGGAACACCATGCCGATGCCGAGCTTTTTCGCGACGCCCGGGCTGGAAATCCTGACGGCCTGACCGTTCCAGAAGATCTCGCCGGCATTGGGCTCCAGCGAGCCGAACAGCATCTTGACCAGCGTCGACTTGCCGGCGCCGTTTTCGCCGAGCAAGGCGTGGATCTCACCCCTGGCGATGTCGAGATCGATATGATCGCACGCCGTCAGCGTGCCGAATATCTTGGTGAGGCCACGCACCTCAAGCAGGTTCGTGCCGTCCTGATTTGCACTCACAGTGCCTCCCATCTGGTTAGCCAGACATGTTCTGTGTTCCCGCAGGCATGGTAGGCGCGGCCGGCTCTCATCGGAAAGCGGCACACGTCTTGAAAGAGCTTCAAGAATTTCAGCGGAAATTCAAGGGATAGCAAGGCAGAACGAACTAAGGGATGAGAATGGTCGTCCCTGTGGTCCTGCGGCCCTCGAGGTCGGAATGCGCCTTGCCGGCGTCCTTCAGCGCGTAGCGCTGGTTGATCTGGATCTCGACCGCGCCGCTGAGCACGACCTCGAACAGGGCGGCAGCAGAAGCGTCGAGGTCCTCGCGTTTTGCGTTGTAGACGAACAGTGTCGGCCTTGTTGCGAACAACGAGCCCTTCTGTGCCAGCAACGACATGCTGAACGGCGGTATAGGTCCCGAGGACTGGCCAAAGCTGACGAACATGCCGAGCGGCCGCAGGCAGTCGAGCGAAGCCGGAAACGTGTCGTTGCCGACCGAATCGTAGACGACATCGCATTTTTTGCCGCCGGTGATGGCGGCGACGCCGGCGACGAAATCTTGTTCCTTGTAGTTGATGACGTGATCGAAACCATGCGCCCTGGCGAGCTCGATCTTGTCGGACGAGCTGGCGGTGCCGATGACGGTGGCGCCGAGATGTTTTGCCCATTGGCCGAGGATCAGGCCGACGCCGCCTGCAGCGGCATGGAACAGGATCGTGTCGCCGGCCTTCACCTTGAACGTCCGCCGCAGCAGATATTCCGCGGTCATGCCCTTCAGCATCATCGCTGCGGCCTGTTCGTCGCTGATGCCATCCGGAACCTTGACCACGCGGCTGGCATCGATGACGCGTTCTTGCGCGTAAGCCCCCGTCGTCACGGCATAGGCGATGCGATCGCCCGGATTCAGCCAGTCGACGCCATGGCCGACCTCCAGCACCACGCCGGCGGCTTCGCTGCCTGGCACGAGCGGGAAGCCGCCGGGTGGCGGATAGAGACCGGAGCGATGGTAGACATCGATGAAATTGAGGCCGATCGCGGTGTGCCGGACCAGGATCTGCCCGGATCCCGGCTGGCCGGGATCAGTGTCCTCATAGGTCAGAACTTCCGGGCCGCCATTGGCATGAATGCGGATCGCTTTGGACATTGCTAGGCTTCCTGTGGGCTAGGCTTGTGGGGCCAGGCTCCCTGTGGGAGTGGCCGATCAGGCCTTTTTGCCACCGAGATTGGGAAAGAACTGCATGATGCCACCGATGCAGGCAAGATAAAGCCCGGTGATGGTGATGCCGATCTTGGTGAAGGTGCTGACCTGCTCGCCCAGCACGCCGATCTGATCGTAGAAGGCGGCGAGCGCCGCTTGGGCCAGGGCAAGCGCGCCGAAAGCGCACCACAACAGGGTCATCCCAAGGTTGATGCGCCGCAGCCGCACCACCCGCACCGGGTGGATGAAGTTGATCGGCACGAAAGTCAGGACGCCGGCCACCACCACCACCGCGAACGAAACCCATTGTCCGGGCTCGATGACGAACAGGGTGAACACCACCATGTTCCAGACCACCGGGAATCCCTTGAAGAAATTCTCCTTCGTCTTCATGCCGGTGTCGGCATAGTAGATGGCGCTGGAAACGACGATGATCGCCGCCGACAGGAATGACAGGCCCTCGCCCATGAAGCCGCGCTGATAGAGCGCGAAGGCCGGGATCAGCACGTAGGTCACGTAGTCGATGATGTTGTCGAGCAGTTCGCCCGACCATGTCGGCAGGATCTCCTTGACCTCGAGTTTTCTGGCGATCGGCCCATCGATGCCGTCGACGAACAGGGCCAGCCCGAGCCACCAGAACATTGCGGTCCAGCGCTCTTCACTTGCCGCCACGAGCGACAGGAAGGCCAGGAACGACCCCGAGGCGGTCAAAAGGTGGACGGAGAACGCCCTCGCCTGCGGCCAGGTGACCTTCTTCTTCGGGCGCGGAATCCGGTCCGTGATCTTTTTGGCGGCTTTTCGTGCTGCCAAATTCCTGGCCGTTGTGTTCTTGCTCACGGGCCCCGCCAATCCAGCTTGCAGATTTCGGCCGAACGGCCGGCGAAATTCCAGTTGCGGCCAAAAGCCCGCATCTTGCTCTTGTCGGACCTGGCCACGATGATCTCGGGCGCGATCCAGTATTCCGAATTGCTGATCACCGTATCCTTGTCACGGTCCTTGCCTTGGATGGGTGTGACCGCTCCGTCGATAATCCTGGGTATCTGGAAGATACGCGTTTTGTCACGCGTCTCATAGGTGATCGGCACCTGCTCGACACCGAGGAATTTGCCGACGAGGATTGAGAGCAGCGATGTGGTTCCACCTGCCTTGCCCGTGAAGATCTTTGTCAGCGCCTTGACCGCATAGACAGAGGCGCGGCTGTCGATGAACAGGCCCGCGGTCCAGTTGCCGCGGCTCATATAGCCTGGGATTTCCATGATCAGCCCAAGATTGAGCCCGGACAGATCGACCTCACCGAAATGGCCGGCATCGATGCGAAACCCGGCCCATGTCTGGCAATAGCCTTCGGTCGGCGGATGATTGCCAAGCGAGAGCACGCAAGGGCAAAAAACCGTGCAATTGCAGGAGAGTACGAGCTCTCCCTTCATCGCCCAGCTCTGGTCTGCCATCGATTTTCCCCCACTCACAGCGAGACTACTAGCAGCGCGGCTGCCCAGACAAGCAGTATCGCACCGGCCAGCCGGGTTGGAACCCTGCTGGCCGTTTGTTTTTCGATCAGGGTGAACAGGCCGATCAACGCCATCCAGAAAACGTTCATGACGCCAACGGCGAACATCACCAGCATCAAGGCCCAGCAGCAGCCCAGACACCACAGACCTTGCGCGGCACCGAGCCGAAAGATGTTAAGGGGCCTTGCGCTCCAGCTCGCGAAAAGGATCGAGAACGGGTTCCTGCATTTCTTCAGGCAAGCTTCCTTCAAGCCGCTGAACTGGTAGAGGCCGGCAATCAGCAGAGCGAGCGCACCGGCAATGCCGACGACCGGATCGAGCATCCCGGCTGACGAAGCGAATGCATGGACGGCCAAGGTCAGCGCCGCGAACGCAATTGAAGCGGCGAGCCAGACGCTGAGATAGCCGGCGACCAGCAGCAGCGGGTGAACGACCGGTTCGCCCTTGATGCGTGCCGTGTCAGCGATCTCGCAATAGGTGCGTATCATCGGCGCCGCCGAAGGCAGCATCGTCGCGATCGCCATCAGGAACCACATCGAAACGAGCGCGCCGGCCTGCAAGCCGAGACCTGCGTCCAAAGGCACCGGTGAGAGGCACAGCACAAAGAACCGTTCCAGGAAATAGGGCAGCGGCAGTTGCGGCAGGCTGCGAAGGATCGTGTCGCCAGGGGCGCCGACGCCCGCAATCCCTGTTTCAGCCCCGCGGATTGCCATCGCCGCAAGAGACAGCCATGCAAGCAGGATGCAAGCGCCGACAACGACGTTTACCGTGACCCGGGGATTGCGCGCGATGCCGGCCATGGCGCGGCCGGCGCGGTCGAGATGGCTGAAGTCGTCCTGCTGGCCGGTCATGACATCCGAATGGGCCGAATCGCCGCGTTGATCAAGCGGCATGATCTGACCTATATGCTGATCGAACGGCAGGTCGGGTGGACCGCCTCGCATTGCAAGCCGGAAGCCGATCTTGGAGCATCAGCAAACTGCGCGGATACTGGTTGCCGGCACGGGGCCGGCAGGGCTGATCGCGGCACTGGGTTTTGCCGCCGAAGGTTTCCCGGTGACACTGGTCGGGCCGGAGGCCACCGCCCCCGATGGTCGCACGACGGCCCTGATGAACCCTGCCTTGAAAGTGCTCGACCGGCTCGGCGTGCTCGAAGCCGTCATATCCAAGGCGGCGCCTCTGAAAGTGATGCGCATCGTCGACGCCACCAGCCGGCTGATCCGCAGCCCGGTCGTCACCTTCCGTGCCAGCGAGATCGACGAGGATGAATTCGGGCTGAACCTTCCCAACAGCGTCCTCACCCCGGCACTCGCCGGCGCCGTTGCTGCGCATCCCGGCATCGACTGGCTGAGGTCGATGGTGGCGAACTGGCATCTCGATGCCGAGCACGTCCGTGCCGGCCTCGCCGACGGCAGCACGGTCGACGCAGCGCTGGCGGTCGCCGCCGATGGGCGGTTGTCACCGGCGCGCCAGGCAGCCGGCATCTCGACTTCGGCCCGCTCCTATCCGCAGGCAGCTCTCGTCCTCAATTTCGGCCATAGCGGCGACCACGCCTTCACCTCGACCGAATTCCACACCGAGACCGGTCCGTTCACGCAGGTCCCGCTGCCCGGCAATCGCTCCAGCCTGGTCTGGGTGGTCAAGCCCGAGACCGCGACCGAGCTCGCCGCGCTGGACGATGCGACACTTTCTCAGCGGGTCGAACAGCAGATGCAGTCGATGCTGGGCCGGGTGGCTGTCGAGCCGGGCCGGCAGATCTACCCGCTATCGGCGGTGACGCCGCTGCGTTTCGCAAGGGATCGGGTGGCGCTGGTCGGCGAAGCCGCCCATGTGTTTCCGCCGATCGGTGCGCAAGGCCTCAACCTCGGCATCAGAGACGTCGACGATCTAATTGGAATCGCTTGTGAAAATCTATCCGATCCGGGCGCAGCCAAGGCGCTTGCAGCCTACGATTTCAAGCGCCGCCCCGACATTCTGGCGCGCAGCAGCGCGGTCAACCTGCTCAACATGTCGCTGCTTTCCGACATGCTGCCGGCGCAGATGGCCCGCGTTGCCGGGCTCGGCGTGCTCGGAGGCTTCGCGCCGCTTCGGGCTTTTTTCATGCGCGAGGGGCTTCGTCCCGGCAGCGGTTTTGCCGCGCTTGCCGGCGGGTTAGGGAAACAGGTCCGGCGCTAGGATATTGTGCCGGATCAGGTAGAGCAGCCCGGTAACGGTCACGACCGACAGGCAGGTAGTGATCAGCACACTGGCCGACGCTCGCTGTACCCAGACGCCATACTGCTGGGCGATGACGAAGACGTTCGTGGCGGTCGGCAATGCGGCCAGAAGCACCGCCGAGAAGACCCATGTCTCAGAGAAATTGCCGATCCAGCTCAGCACGACATAACAGAGCAACGGGTGCAGGATCAGCTTCAGCGCGGCGATCGGAACCATCTCATGCGGGACGCGATTGAGCGGCCTGAGCGCCAGCGTGACGCCCATGGCAAACAGCGCGCAAGGTGCGGCCGCACGGGAAAGATATTCTAGAAATCGCTCCACCGGCACGGGCGGTCGAAAGCCGATATAGGCGGCGCCGACACCCAGGGTGGTTGCGATGATGAACGGATGCAGCACGATCTTGCGCACGACGCCGAGCGCAAGCCGGAGAGGAGTGGTCTTCTCGTCGCCAGACAGCGCCATCATCATGGGCGCGATGGCGAAATGCATGATGTTCTCGAAACAGAAGATCAAGGCGACCGGCACAGCCGCCTCCTCGCCGAAGGCCAGCAATGCCAGGCCCGGTCCCATATAGCCGATATTGCCATAGGCGGCCGCGAGCGCCTTGATGGTCGATTGCGCTATCTCGCCGCGCGAGGTCAGGACCGACCCCATGAACATCAAGGAAAATATCATGAAGGTCGAGACGACCGAGCCGAAGATGAAGCGCCATTCCGTCAGGTCTTCAAACGGCGTCTTGGCAAGCAGCTGGAAGAAAAGTGCCGGCAGCGCGACATAGACGATGAACGTGTTCATCCAGCCGAGCGCGTCCAGCGGCTGCCTGGTGATGCGCGCCACCAGAAACCCGACAAAAATCAAGCCGAAGAACGGAAGAACAAGACCGATGACGTCAGACATTTTTATGCTGGTCCGAAACCCTGGCGCCGGGCTAGCCCGTTGCTTAATAGGGCGTCAAGCGCCTCGGGATTGAATTGATGCGCGGTCTGCGCCAAATAAGCTCAAGGAATTCAGTGGTGAGTACGATGAAAACAGCCAAATTCGCAATCGGACAGGTGGTTCGCCACCGGCTGTTTCCATTCAGGGGCATCATTTTCGATGTCGATCCGCAATTCGCCAACACCGACGAATGGTACGAAGCCATCCCCGCCGACGTGCGGCCGCGCAAGGATCAGCCTTTCTATCATCTGCTCGCCGAGAATTCGGAGACCGAATACATCGCCTACGTCTCCGAGCAGAATCTGCTTGAGGATCAGTCGGGTGAGCCGGTCCGGCATCCGCAGATCAAAGAGATGTTCGACAAGAGGCCGGACGGCGGCTACCAGCCGAAACGGCAGTCCACGCATTAGCCTGCTGGAAGACAATCACAAAAAAAGCGGGGCATGAACCCCGCTTTTTTGTTGGCTCGGCGATATCGGCCGATCAGTTGGCGGTCTTCGCCTTGTCCTGCTCTTCCTTGAGCTTCTTGGCGAAATCCTGGTTGTTCTTGGCGACGAAGTCCTGAAGCTTCTTCTGCCTGTCCTCGATGTCCGACTGCTGCAGCGCCGGGCCGTCATAGGCGCCGCTGAAGCCCTGCAGGGCGATCTTGATCGGATTGGGCTGGTTCTGGAAATTGACGGAAGTCAGCGTGATCGCCTGGCCTTTCTTGAATGCCGCGACGAGCTGATCGGTCAGCGGCACTTCGGCCACGCAACGATCCGGGAAGCAGATCACATAGTCGAGCTTCTGCGCCTTGCCGGTGTCGATCTGCAGGCCGATGCCGGGAGGCACCAGACGGCCGGTCGGAACCGTCACCTGGAACACCTTGCGGTTCACCTTGCCCTTGAGCTCGATCAGGCTGACGCCGGTGACCAGCTGGCCATTGCCGGCAGTGGTGATGTTCTGGACGTTGCAGATGTCGACGTCTTCCTGCTTGGTGCAGGCCTTGAACCAGCCTTGCGGAATCTGCTGCTGCTGCTGCTGTGCGGAAGCGGCGGGAAGCCCTGCGCCGAGAAAGCCGACCACGCCAGCGGCCATGACCGACAGGCGGTACGCGTTGCTGTTCAGGCTCGTCATGTCGTGCACTTCCTCTCAAATGATCCCGGGACCGGCTTCTTCGTGCCGTGTGGTCCAGCTACCTGTTGCCGAAATGAGGCAACAGAATGACTTCGGAGGGCGTGTTACACTGCAAGCGAGGCCGAATCCAGCCCGGCGCCTGCGATTCTTGGCCGTGCGATTTGGGCCGTGCGATTTGGGCTGATGTATCTGGCCGGAGCGCGGTGGCGCCATGCTAGGGTGCAGTCCGAATCATCAAGCCGCCCAGTAAGGAGACGGTCATGGGCCGCGTTCTTGTTTGGCTGATCACCGCGATATCGTTTCTCGCCCTTTCGCATCAGCCGGCCGCCTCGGAGCCGAAGCACGCCATCGCCATGCAGGGCGAGCCGGCGCTGCCGCCCGACTATACGCATTTCAACTACGTCAATCCCGACGCGCCGAAGGGTGGCTCGATCACCTATTGCGTCGTCGGCAGCTTCGACAATCTCAACCCTTTCATCCTCAAGAGCCTGCGCACCACGGCGCGCGGCATGATGGATACGATCTTCGGCAATCTGGTCTTCGAGCCGTTGATGCAGCGCAATGCCGACGAGGCTTTCACGCTCTACGGTTTGTTGGCCGACAGCGCCGACATGGATCCGGAGCGCAAGAGCATCGAGTTCCATCTCAATCCGAAGGCCAAATGGTCGGACGGTCAGCCGGTGACGCCGGAGGACGTGCTGTTCAGTTATGATGTCTACACCGACAAAGGCCGCCCGCCTTACAGCGACCGCATGGCCAGGGTCGCCAAGCTCGAAAAGACCGGCGACCACAGCGTGCGCTTCACCTTCAACGACAAGGCCGATCGCGAATTCCCGCTGATCATCGCGCTGACCCCGATCATCCCGAAGCACGCCTTTGACAAGGAGACCTTCGACAGGACGACGCTCAAGCCGGTGATCGGCAGCGGTCCGTATACGATCGCGCAGGTGCAGCCAGGCCAGCGCATCGTCTTCAAGCGCAACCCGGACTATTGGGGCAAGGATGTCCCCGCCAAGCGCGGTTTCGACAATTACGACCAGATCACCATCGAGTATTTCCTCAACGCCAACGCCAAGCTCGAAGCGTTCAAGAAAGGCCTCTGCGCCATCGATGACGACAGCGATCCGGTGAAGCGCGAGCGCGATCTCGATTTTCCGGCCTTCCACAAGGGCGACGTGATCGCCGAAACCTTCGACACCGGCATTCCGCCGGTGGTGACCGGTTTCCTGTTCAACACGCGGTTGCCGAAATTCGCCAACCCGGTCGTGCGGCGCGCGCTCGGCATGCTCTACGACTTCGAATGGGCCAACAAGAACCTGTTCGGCGGCAAATACACGCGCACGATGAGTTACTGGCAGAATTCCGAGCTTTCCGCGCTCGGCCATCCGGCCGACGACAGGGAGAAAGCGCTTCTGGCGCCCTACCCCGGCCGCGTGCCGGCCGATGTCATGGACGGCACATGGCGGCCGCCGGTGACCGACGGATCGGGCCAGGATCGGCGCGTCGTGAAGGCAGCTTTCGATCTTTTGAAAAGTGTCGGCTACCACGTGCAGAATGGAACGATGCTTGATCCCGAAGGCAAACCCTTCGGCTTTGAGATCCTGACCGCTTCGCAGGACGAGGAGCGCCTTGCCGGCATCTATCAGCGCACGCTGGAGAAGATCGGCATCAATCTCACCATTCGCAGCCTCGACGGCGATCAGATCCAGTCGCGCAAGCAGCGCTTCGATTTCGAGGTCTTGGTCGGATCGAGCGGCTTCAACAATTCGTTGTCACCCGGCATCGAGCAGAGCGGGCGCTGGAGTTCGACTGCCGCCCGGACGGAAGGCTCGTTCAATCTCGCCGGCGTCGCCGATCCGGCTGTGGACGCGGCAATCGAGGCGATGCTGCGCGCCCGCTCCAAGGAGGATTATGTTGCCGCCGTTCGCGTTCTCGACCGGCTGCTGATCTCCGGCAACTACATGGTGCCGATGCAGTACAACACGCAGCAATGGATCGCCTACTGGAACTACCTGGAACATCCGCAAAAGACGCCCATATTCGGGTATCAACTGCCAACATGGTGGCGCAAACCCAACTGAGGGATCAGGAGATCGAGATGAGCGAATTGAACGCCATCACCGTCGATGTGGTTTCCGATGTCGTCTGCCCCTGGTGCTTCATCGGCCAGAAGCGGCTCGACAGGGCAATCGCCGCCGTCGGCGATGTCGACGTGCATGTCCGCTGGCGGCCGTTCCAGCTCGATCCGACCATTCCGCCCGAAGGCAAGGACCGCCGCGAATACATGCTGGCAAAATTCGGCAGCGACGAGCGCATCCGCGAAATTCACGACCGCATCGAGCCGCTGGGCGAAGCGGAAGACATTTCCTTTGCCTTCGACGCCATCAAGGTGGCGCCGAATACGCTGGATGCGCACCGGCTGATCCGCTGGGCAGGGGCCGCCGGCGAAGCCATTCAGAACAGGCTTGTACGGCGGCTGTTCCAGCTGAATTTCGAGGAAGGCGCTGACATCGGCGACCATGCCGTGCTGGTCGAAGCCGCGCGCGAGGCTGGCATGGATGCGTCCGTGGTCGCCTCGCTTTTGCCGACCGAGGCCGATGTCGAGGCGGTGCGCACCGAGATCGCCACCGCGTCGCGCATGGGCATTTCTGGTGTGCCGTGCTTCCTGCTCGAGGACAAATACGCCGTCATGGGCGCGCAGGATGCCGATACGCTGGCCGATGCCATTCGCCAGGTGGCGGCTGCCAAGGCGCGAGGCGAACTGGAAAAGGCCGGCTGAGCCGACCGCCCTCTCCTCACCGCGACGGCAGCAAACGTTACTTCACCGTCGCTTTGGCCTTGCTGATGAAAATCCATGGCCGTTCGTGGCCGTGCAGGTCAGTCCCTTGGTTGACGACTGGCACGAGAACGGCCCGGCGCTCCAGCTGTTGCCGTAGCCAAGCTTGTCGACATCGCTGCAGCAGCCCTGCTCGCCTGGGTTTTTGATCAGCGTTGCTGGCCCCTTCGGACCCAGGATAATCGTAAGGTAGCTCGGCTCGACGCGCGAGCAGCTCAGTTCCGGGCCGCCATCCCTCGGCTCATAGGTGCCGGTGCCGCCTTTGGGCGTGTAGATGCAGCCGATGTTGAACTCGATCTGGCCCTCGGCGCTGGCCGGAATGCTTTGCTCGCCGGCATGCGCCAAAGGTACAAAGGCAAAGAGGGACAGGATTGCGGCCGCGCGTGCAAGCCTTGGGAGCTTCCTTGTTGGAGAACCGGACATGCATGAGTGTCGACGATGCCGGGCAAGGTTCAATTCCAAGCGGATGAATTGTCAAACGCAGTCCCTTGTCTGACCCGACAAACGGAACGCGCCGCTCGATCGATTCTCTCGTCAATTCCTGCCCCCGGCAGGGACGACCACGGCATTCCTGGCGAGTCACGAGCCGCAGATTTTCGAGCTCTCTGGGCCGTCCGCAGTGAGAAAACCGATCGCTCGACACGATTTCGAGTTCACGAAACCGTGTGAAAGCCTTCCCTAAGGGAAGCCGCACAAGCGTCACGACTCGATAGATCAAGCGATTGAAATTAAAAGCAATATCTGGCTTTTTGCCAACGGTTGTCGCTATATTTCAGCATGTAATCTGTTGCCTCACGGCAACGGCTGCCGGGGCAATCCGGTCGGCCCGGTTTTAAATTAATGGAAAATGATCAATTGGTGTTACCATCCGTAACAAAAGAAAAAAGGTTTGGGCGGGATAGTGATTCGGGTCGGTAGACCATCGCAAGAGTCAGTACCGGAAAAAACACCTCGCGATGCCGCAGGGCGATCGCTTCTGACGCCGGTGTCGTCGATGCGCAGCTTCTGGGGCCTGATGCGGGCCTACTGGGTTTCCGACCGCTGGAAGGAAGCCTGGACGCTGACGCTGGTGATCGCGCTGCTCACGGCGTTGTCCAGCAAGGCCGGTGTCTGGTTCGCCGAAGCCTCGGGCGAACTGGTCAATTCCATCGCCTTCTTCCATGACGCCGCCAACACCACGCCGCTTCGCTCGCTTTTGGTCAATGCCGGCGTCCTCGTGCTGCTGGTCGTACTCAAGGACGCTGGCTTCACCGGCATCCGCAACCTTGTCTCGGCGACGTTGCACCGCAAATGGCGCGGTTGGCTGGACAGCCGCTTCAATGAAGCGCTGCTGGACGGCAATCATACGCATTTCCATGCCCAGCACGCGTCGACCGGCAGCGGCGCACCGGCCCCCGACAACATCGACCAGCGCGTCCAGGAATCCATCAAGGACATGACCGGTGGCGCCATCGGGCTCGCCATGGGCGTGCTTGGCGTTGCCACATCGCTCTATTTCGTCGGCCAGAAGCTGCTCGAAAACTCCGTCGAGGTGAAGGGGCTGGAATTTCTCGGCAGCTATGGCAGCGCCATCCTCGCCTTCCTGGCCGTCGCCACCTACGTGCCGCTGAACACTTGGATCGCGGTCAAGCTCGGCGGCCTGCTCGAGCGCCTCAACGTCAGGATGCAGCAGGCCGAGGGCAGCTATCGCGGCGAGCTGACGACATTCCTGCGGCGGTCCTTCCACGTCGCGGCGTCTCAGGGCGAAGGCGTGCAAAGGACCATGCATGGCCGGCTTTATGTCGACATCGACGGCACCTGGACGCGGCTGAACATCGTCAACACCGTCTATATGTCGTTCGAGCTGATCTACAATTTCATCGGTGCCCGCATTGTCGCCTACGGACCGGGCCTGGTGCCGTTCATCCACAACGGTCTCGACCTCAAGGGCTACATAACCGGCTCCGAGCTGGTCAATTCGCTGATCGGCCAGTGTTCCTGGTTCATCCACGTCATGCCCGCCATCGCCACGTTGCGCGCCAACAGCCAGCGTGTCACCGAGCTGGCCAATGCGATCGAGAATGTCCAGCATCCGCAGGAATTCTACAGCCAGACCGGCCGCTCCGACTTCCACTATGCCAGCCAGAACCCGGTTTTCGGCCTGACCATCCAGAAGCTCGAACTGGCGCATCAGGGCGAGGACGCGACGCCCTTTCTCAGCGCCGCCAATCTGCGCTTCCGGCGCGGCGAATGGACTTTCCTGAAAGGCGAGTCCGGTTGCGGCAAGACCTCGCTGATCAAGGCGATCAACGGCCTGTGGCCCTATGGCCGCGGCACCATCGTCTTCCCCGAGGGCGTCAAGAGTTTCTATGCCGCCCAGGAGGTCAAGCTGCAGCCTGTGTCGCTGAAACAGTTGGTCTGCCTGCCCGGCTCCGAGCACGACCATGGCGATGCGCAGGTGGCGTCGGCGCTGCACAAGGCGGGGCTCGGCGACTTCATCGAGCACATGGCCGACGAAAGCCGCGAAGGCAAAAGCTGGGACCAGGTGCTGTCGGGCGGCCAGAAACAGAAGCTGGTGGTGGCTCGCATCGTGCTGCAGCAGCCGGGATTGCTGTTCCTCGACGAGGCGACCGGCGCGCTCGACCCCGATGGCAAGGTCGCCTTCCACCAGGCCATCAAGGACAACTGCCCCGATGTCACGGTGATCAGCGTCATGCACGAGGCGGTGGCGCCGAGATCGATGACGGGCAGCGAGTTCTATCACAGCATCGTCGCGATCGCCGACGGCGTCGCCACCAAGAAGCCGCTGGTTCCGACCCTCCCCGCCGAACTCACCACCATTCTGGTGCAGCCAAGGCCGGCCCCAAGGCCGGTCGAGGACAAGTGGCTGCGCTTCTCGCGCCGGCTGAAGCAGAAATAACGGTTATTCCGCCCTGGTCTGCCTGGTCGAACGGCGGCCGGTGATCACAGTCTCGCGATCTCGGCTGCTCGTCGGCATTTTCCCTCCTCACCGCGATTGACACGGCAAGGCGCGCTCCTATGTTGCGCCCGCTTGCAGACAATCAAACGCGAACCCGCAAGCAGAAAGGTCACCGCGCCATGCCTGGCGACAGTCACAGTCGAACGCAACAGCCGTCCGCCCTGACGTGACCTCACATGGTTCATGTCCTGCCGGACGGCAAGGAGTGAGCCATGAACGAATTTACCACGGTGGCAAGCGACGAGGCCGTCGCGATTGCCCGTATCCTAGCCAACGATCACGTCGCCGACATTGTCGAGGCCCTGAACAGGGAGCCTCGAGAGACCGCGACGGAACTGCTCTGTGAAGTGACGTTCGAACGTCTGGTCGAGATCTTCGATCAGCCGGAACTCGACGGCGCGTCGGAACTCATGGAGGCGCTGCCGCGCGCCAAGGCGGGCAAGCTGCTCACCGCCATGTCGGTCGACCGTGCCGCCGACATTTTGCGCGAGCTCGACGAGCCGGCGCGTTCCGAGCTGCTCGGCGGACTTGCGCCGCCGCTGCGCGCAACGCTGCTCTCCATCCTCGGCTATCCCGAAGGCAGTGCCGCATCGATCATGACGACGGAGTTCGTCAGCGTGCCCTCGGACTGGAGCGTCGGGCAAACGCTCGACTACATCCGCAAGGTGGAGCGGACGCGCGAGACCGTCTATGCGATCTATATCGTCGATCCGCAAACGCACCTGCTTGTGCGCTCGACGGGCCTGCGCCGGCTGATCACCGGTGAGCCGGACGATTCGATCATGACGGTGGCGCCGGATCATCTTCCGGTGACGGTCGGCCCGCTGACCGATCGCGAAACGCTGGCGCAGACGATCTCCAAATACGATCTGCTCGCCGTTCCGGTCGTCGACCATGGCAAGATCCTCGGCATCGTCACCATCGACGACATCATCGACACGATGATCGCGGAGACGACCGAGGATGTGCACCGTTTCGGCGGCATGGAGGCGCTGGACGAGCCGTACATGAAGATGAGCTTCCTCGCCATGATCAGGAAACGCGGCGGCTGGCTGTGCGCGCTGTTCATCTCGGAGATGCTGACGGCCAACGCCATGCAGAGCTATGAGGGCGAGCTGGAGAAGGCGATCGTGCTGACGCTGTTCATCCCGCTGATCATGAGCTCCGGCGGCAATTCCGGCTCGCAGGCGACCTCGCTGGTCATCCGCGCGCTGGCCTTGCGCGAGATCGGCCTTGGCGACTGGTGGCGGGTGGCGCTGCGCGAGCTGCCCACCGGCCTGGTGCTGGGCGCCATGCTCGGTGTGGTCGGCGTCTGCCGCATCGCGCTCTGGCAGTATATGGGCTTCTACGACTATGGCCCGCACTGGCCGCTGATCGCCACCACGGTGGGTGCTGCACTGGTCGGCATCGTCACCTTCGGTTCGCTGTCGGGGTCGATGCTGCCGTTCGCCTTGAAGCGCATCGGCTTCGACCCGGCCAGCGCATCGGCGCCGTTCGTTGCCACGCTGGTCGATGTCACCGGGCTGGTGATCTATTTCTCGGTGGCGCTGGTGATCCTGCGCGGCACGCTTCTGTAGCAACCATCTCCGCCGTGGCATGACCTTGCCGCGGCGGAGTTCCTCAACCAGGATTTGCCGTCAATCGACCCGCTCGCCGTCCTTCACGCGATAGGTCGGCTTGTACATGGTGACCAGTTCTTCCGCCGCTGTCGGATGCACGGCCATCGTACGGTCGAAATCGTCCTTGGTCAGGCCGGCCTTCAGCGGGATGCCGAGCAGCTGCGCCATCTCGCCGGCGTCCGGCCCCAATATGTGGGCGCCAAGCACTTTCTTCGACGCGCCATCGACCACCAGCTTTATCAGCATCTTCTCGTCGCGCCCGGACAGGGTGTGCCGCATCGGCCGGAATGTGGCGCGGTAGATCTCGATGTCGGAAAAGCGTTTGATGGCATCGTCCTCAGACAGGCCGACCGTGCCGATCTCCGGCTGTGAGAAGACGGCGGTCGCGATCGTCTCGTGATCGGGCGCGGTCGGATTTCCCTTGAAGGCGGTTTCGATGAAGCACATCGCCTCATGGATCGCCACCGGCGTCAGCTGCACGCGGTTGGTGACGTCGCCGATTGCCCAGATGTTGTCGACATTGGTGCGGGAATATTGGTCGACGGCGATGGCGCCGGTCTTGGTCATCTCCAGTCCGATGCCTTCCAGGCCCATATTCTCGGTGTTGGGAATGC
>NZ_RZRP01000440.1:0-5238 GCF_003997795.1 Mesorhizobium sp. M7A.F.Ca.US.005.03.2.1
GGTTTTTGGTGAAATGGTCAGGTGCTCTGCGATCCGCTTGTTGGAGAAGCCGCGCTCGATCAGTTGCAGCACTTCCATCTGGCGTTGGGTCAGGCCGGCGCTGTTGGCGCGCGTGGTCTGGCGCGGCCCCCGGGCGATGCGAATGACGCCGTTGCGCCGCATGATTTCGCGCACATGGCTCGCAACCGGCTTGGCTCCAAGGGTCTCGAATATCTCGAGTGCCGCACGCTGCGCCGGCTCATCGCCCTGGGCGAGCGCGAGCGCACGTTCATAAGGTGCGTTGAGATCCGCCCAGACCGCGGCCGCCCCTTGCCAGTCGCCAGCCAGGAGCATTCGGTACGGCGCGGCCATGCCGGCCGTATCCCCCGCGTCGCGACCGGCGGAGAGGATCTGGCGCCAGCTGGCCAGTTCGGCAAACATGGCCCGCGTCGGCGACAGGGTCTCGGCAAGGTCGATCAGCCGCAGCGCCTCGGCGATTTCCGCCTCGCCGAGCCATGCCTGCTCGGCGACGATGGCGGCGTACGGCAACAGCCGCTGCAATTCGGCTCCCCTTTCCAGGAACCGATTCATTTCCGCCAGCAGCGGCTCGGCCGAAGGATCTCCGCGCCGAAGACGCAGTTTCACCAGGGCCACCAAAGCGGGATAGCGGACCAGCGCCGTCGCCTGGTCATTGCTTATGACATCCAGAGCTTCGGCGGCAGCTTCGTTCCAGTATCCCTGACGCAACAACAACTGTGCCCGAACCCCACGCATATAGTCACGCCAAGTCGCCAGATCGTTGTCGACGCAATAGTCGATGCCGCGATCGAGGAAGGATTGAGCCTGGCTGTAGCCCAATTGGTTGATCTCGCCACAGGCGCAATTGGTGAAGGCACGCGCGGCGTGCTCCTGAAAATTCTGCTCCAGCGCGATTTCGAGGCTGCGGGCGAGATGCAGCCGGCTGCTGGCCAGATCCAGCCACTGCTCGGCGGCGCCGACATTGTTGAGCGCGTGACAAACGACATCCTGCCGGTCCAGCTGCTCGGCAAGCTCGATCGCCCTGCCGCCCAGCGACAGGGTCTCGTCGAGCCTTTCGGCCAGCATCGCCAGCTGCGAAAGGTTCGAATAGGCCATGGCAAGTTCGGCACTGGCGGGAACTGCCTCCAGCAACGCGACCGCCTGGGCGCCGAACAGGTCGGCTGCCGGGCGGTCGCCCAACAGATAGGCGAAGCGCGATAGCCACCTGAGGCTGTCGCCTTCCTTCAGCGTGTTGCCAAGCGCCTTTTGCAACGCGCGGGCTTGTTCCTGCGCCTTGATGGCCTCGTCAATGCGGGCGATCAAGTGACACTCGAAGGCATACTGCTCGTAAAGTCCGGCGCGTTCTTCCACGGGCAAGGTGTCGGCCTGCCGCAAGGCGACCTCATAGTAGCCGGCGGCGTCGCGATGGGCGCCGACACGCGAAGCCTCGCGCGCGGCGATCGGCGCGAATTCGCGCACCGCCTCGAAATTGTGCGCTTCCACGGCGTGATGGACCAGGCGTGCGGTGGCGACGCCGCCGTTTTCAAGCAGCGCCGACAGCGCGCGCTGGTTGAACAGTCTCCTGTAACTTGTCGTCAGCATCATCTCGATGGCGCGGCGTGCGATTTCATGGCGGAAGGCATAGCCATCGCCCAGATCGTCGAGCAGCCCATTCGACACACATTCCGCCAGCTGTCCGGCGCTGGCGACGCCGCACAGGCCCTGCAGAGCCCAAGCATCGGCCCGCCTGGGAAACACCGATACCGCGTCCAGCATCGAGCGGGCACCGGCGGACAACCGTTCGGCCCGCGCCACAACGGCGTCCCGCACGCTGGCCGGTGGCGTCATCTCATTGTCGGCGCACAGGAGCTCGGTGACGAAGAAGGCATTGCCGGCGGTGACCCGGTAGATGGCGTCGCCATCGCGGCCGGCAGCGCTGGCGAGCGACAGGACGGCCGCCTCGCTCAACAGCGGCACGTCGATACGGGCAACGTTGCCCGACGGAATTTCACCCAGCGCCCGGCGCACACGCGCCTGTCCTTCGCTGCGGTCGGTGCGCGCCGTCAACAGGACCAGGATGTGGGTGTTGGCGATGCGCCGGCCAAGAAAGCGGACGAAATCGAGCGTCGCGTCGTCCGCCCAATGCAGATCCTCGATTACCAGAAGCGTCGGCTGGGTCCTTGTCTCGAACACGTCGAGGGCACCGGAGAACAGTGGCAGCCGCTGACCCTGCCTGGCGTCGATCGCCTGCGGCATCGCCCATTGCGCCTCGCGGGCGAGGTCATAGAGCGGTCCGAGCGGATCGGGGATCGACAGGTCCTCGCAGGCGCTGCGCAAGATGCGCGTAGCCTTGGCCGCGCCGGCGACGAAGGCCTCGACCAGTGCGGTCTTGCCGGCGCCGGCCTCGCCCGACAACGCCACCACGCTGCCGCGACCACGCGCGGCTTCGGCGAGAAGTCCGTCAAGCTGCTCCAGCTGTGTCTGCCGTTCCAGAAGCATGATCGTCCGCTTTTCGTGATCCGGGTCGCTGCCGCACCCCGCTTTCGTCAGGCAGGATAGCGCGGCCCGGTATCGGCTTTGTGGCTCCAGCAGTGAACGCCGTTAACATGGGGAATCGTCCCACGAAACATAGGGAAAGGTTCCGATGCGCGCCCCTGGCGAGCGTGATCAATGTCCTCCGCGCTCAAAACCGGGCGTGAAACAGTAAAAAAGGAACCTGATATGCCTCGCTATGTGGTTGAACGTACATTTCCCAACGGCCTCAGCGTGCCGGTGAACGACGCCGGCGCCGATGCGCTGGGCGGCGTCATCATGCGCAACGCGGAGAAAGGCGTGACCTGGGTGCAGTCCTTCGTCTCGCCCGACAAGAAGCAGAGCTTCTGCATCTATGACGCGCCTTCGCCGGAAGCGATCCGCAGCACGGCCCAGAAAAACGCGCTGCCTGTCGACAAGATCACGGAGGTGCGGGTTCTTGACCCTTACTTTTACCGTTGACCCGATCGATGAGCATCAAACTGCCCTTCGCGGCGACGGCAGCGTGCCTGACGAATCGTTCAGCGGGCCGTCGGCGGCGTCGAGACCCGTCGGACGAGACCCGTTACCGGGCCGGGCTTTCTGGCGGCTGGCCTCGCTGCTGTTCGCGCCATTGCGCAAGAGTCGGCGTCGATTGCCTCCGCAGGACGATTATCTGAGACGCGACATCGGCCTGCCGGAGCTCGAGGGGCTGCCGCACTACTGGGACTTCACCCGGTACCAATGATGCGTGCAGCCGAGATCCGACGTCGCAGCGGGAGCGGCTGCTCCCGCGCGCCATCAACAAGGAGGAGAGAACATGAACATCCATCTGTGGACCAAACACCTCATCAACCTTTCGATCCTGTCGATCGCGGCCACCGCGGCCAATGCTCACAACGCTGGCGCGCTGGACGAGAAGGTGCGGGCAGCCAACAGCCGCTTCGAGAACGTGGCGATGGCGACGGCCGAGGGCTATGCGCCGATCCCTTGCGCCAGCGGCATCACCGGCGGCGCCATGGGCATCCACTATGTCAATGCCGGTTATCTGAAGGACGATGCGGTCGAACTCGCCAAGCCCGAGGCGGTGATGTACGAGCCGATGGCAAACGGCAAGCTGAGGCTGGTGGCCGTCGAGTACATCACCTCGAAAGGTCCGGCTTCGCTGGAAGGGCAGCTGTTCAATTTCGACAGCGCGCCCAACCGCTACGGTCTAGGCCCGTTCTATGAACTGCATGTCTGGGCCTGGAAGAAGAACCCGGCCGGCACCTTCGCCGACATGAACCCGACTGTGTCGTGTGACGCGATGAAGGCCATGTAGCCGGCAGGGGCGGGGCGGCTGAGTGCGCAAATCTCCCCCCGCGAGGGGGAGATTGGGCATTCTCAGTTGCTTGCCGCCAGCACCAGCACCGGCTTCTCGCTATAGAGCGCCGGGAACAGGGCCTTCAGGTTCGCCACCTTGGGCAGGTCGTTGTAGACGATGTAGGGATAGGTCGGGTTCAGCGTCAGGAAGTCCTGATGATAGTTCTCGGCCGGATAGAAGGTCTTGCCGGTTTCCAGCGTGGTGACGATCGGCTCCGGGAACACCTTGGCCTGGTCGAGCTGGGCGATGTAGCTTTGCGCGATCTTCTTTTGGGCATCGTTTTCGGCGAAGATCGTCGAGCGGTACTGCGTGCCGGAGTCCGGACCCTGGAAATTCAGCTGGGTCGGGTTGTGGGCGACCGAGAAATAGACCTGCAGCAGCTGGCCGTAGGTCACCTTCGACGGATCGTAGGTGATCTCGACGGATTCGGCATGCCCGGTACGGCCTGAGCCGACCGTCTCGTAGACGGCGGTGTCCTTGTCGCCGCCGGTGTAGCCGGAGACGGCCCTGGTCACGCCCTTGACGTGCTGGAACACGCCCTGCACGCCCCAGAAACAACCGCCGGCGAAGATTGCCTTTTCAGTGCCGGTGGCCGCCTTCTCGTCGAGTGCCGGCGGCGGGATCTTCACCGCGTCCTCGGCCGAAACCGCCGGCGTCAGCCAGAAGGCGGCGCCAGCGGCGGCCAGCGCAAGAACGGCGAGCGCGCTGCGGAAGACGTTCGACGATTGTCTGATGACTGGTTTTTGAATGTCGGTCATGGCTTGAGCTCCTGTGACGTCCATCATGTGGAGTCTATTGGATAAGATACGATCATGCGACGGGCGAGTTGCGGCCGAAGCCTCACTTTCACGTGCATCCGGCTTCGGACCCGCGGGACCGAAGCCGGAAACAGCACCGCCTTTACTTGGCCGGAGCCATCGCATCCGTTGCCGGCTTCATGGCGTCAGCCGCCGGCTTCATGGAATTGGTGGCCATCGGGTCGGCAGGCTTCATCGCATCCGTTGCAGGTTTCATGGCGTCTGCGGCCGGCTTCATCGCATCCGCGGCCGGTTTCATGGCATTTGCAGCCGGCTTCATCGCATTGGTCGCGTCGTCGGCACGGGCGATGCCGCCGGCAAACAGCGCCGTCGAGCACAGAGCGAGAGCGAGTGCCGGCAGCGTCAGGCGGGAAGTGGTCATGATGATCTCCTTGGGTTGGTCGTGAAGGCGCGCCCTCTTGGCGGCCGTGCTATGCGGCGCCGCTCCATGCGGCGTTGCGCAATTTCTTGTCGAAGCGCGATCTAGTCGGTCGCGGCAGCCAGGATCGGTCCGCCACCGGGCGACTGCACGAGCACGGCGGTGCTCAGGCCGCCGGACGCGGCGGGCCG
>NZ_RZRP01000441.1:0-5230 GCF_003997795.1 Mesorhizobium sp. M7A.F.Ca.US.005.03.2.1
GAGCGCCTCGGTGCCGGCTCCGGCGCTTTTTGCGGCTCGGCCTTCTGCTCGACCTTCTTGGTGACGGTCACCTTGCCGGGGGCGGCTTTCGGCTCCGGCGCGGGTGGTGGAAGAGGCTGCGGCTCGGGCGCAATTTCCGCAATGACCGGCTGCGATTCGATCGGCGCAGGCTGGCGAATGGGAGGTGCGATTTCGGCGGCGGGTGCTTCGGGCGTCGGCGCTGAAACTTCTTCCTTCTCCCCGTCGCTATACGGGGAGAAGGTGCCGGCAGGCGGATGAGGAGCGGCGCCGGCCTCTGAAGACGGCTGAAGAGGGGACGGCGCCGGTGTGGGCACCTCGATCGGCGCTGGTGTTTCTGCCGGAACCTCGGCCGGCGTCGGCACTTCGACTGGTGCCGGCTCCGGCCGCTTTTCCGGGCGTGACGGGACGATCTCCGGTTCGGCCGGCGCCGGCGCTGGGACTTCTTGCGGCTGCCGTTCGGGCGTGGGTTCGGGAGTCGCAGGGGTGAGCGGAACTTCCTCGGGCGCCGGCGGCTCTGGAGTCTCTGGCGCGGGCGCCGGTTCTTCTTTCGGCGCGGGCTCCGGCAGAGGTTCCGGCTCGGAGGGAACAGTCGGCTCCGGTGCTGGCGGGATGGTCGGCTCCGGCGCGGGCACCGGTTCCTCGACAGGCGCCGGTTCCGGCGCAGGAATTACCTCCGGCTCGACCGTCGGCGTCGTTTCTGCCTCGGGCCGCGGCTCATCGCGCTTCAAGAACTCCGGGACGACCTGTTCGGCCGCCGGCTTCAGCGCATCGAGTGCTTCCCATTTGATCGGCGGTAGCGGGGCGGTCTCGTCGATCCGTTCCTCGACCACCTCTTTCTTGCCGAACGAAAATATCTTCTTGAAAAAACCAGCCATGCTTTGCGTTTCTCAGGCGGCGCGGGCGGCAAGCGGCGCCGCGATCAGCCTGGTACCATCGTGGCCCGATATATCGGCCTCGACGATCTCACCCGGTGCGCCCGTGCCGAGTGCGGCAAGCGTAAAACCCTCGGTGCGGCCAAGGCCGTCTCGCTCGATCAGGATCGACTGACGCGTACCGGTGAGCAACGACAGATGCCTGACATAGGCAACTTCACCGGCGGCGCGCAGCCGGGCGGCGCGCTGCTTGACCACCTCGCGGCGGAGCTGCGGCATGCGCGCGGCAGGCGTGCCTTCGCGTGGGCTGAAGGGGAAGACGTGGAGATGGGTCAGGCCACACTCCTCGACAATTTTCTCCGAGTTCTCGAACATTTCGTCGGTCTCGGTCGGGAAGCCGGCGATGATGTCGGCGCCAAAGACGATACCGGGGCGCAGTTTGCGCACATCCTCGCAGAAGCGGATCGACTGATCGCGCAGATGCCTTCGCTTCATGCGCTTCAGGATCATGTCGTCGCCCGACTGCAGCGACAGATGCAGATGCGGCATCAACCGGGGCTCGGTGGCGATGGCGTCGAGCAAATCGTCGTCGGCCTCGATCGAATCGATCGACGACAGCCGCAGGCGCTTAACATCGGGCACCTGTTTCAGGATGGTCTTCACCAGTTTGCCGAGCTTCGGCGCGCCCGGCAGGTCGGCGCCGAATGAAGTCATGTCGACGCCGGTCAGAACGATCTCGGCATAGCCGTTGCCGGCGAGCCGCTTGACCTGCTCGACCACGGCGCCCATCGGCACCGAGCGCGAATTGCCGCGGCCGTAGGGAATGATGCAGAAGGTGCAGCGGTGGTCGCAGCCGTTCTGCACCTGGACGAAGGCGCGTGCGCGGCCCTCGATGGCGTCGACCATGTGGCCTGCGGTCTCGCGCACGGAAAAGATATCGTTGACGCGCGCCTTCTCGGTGTCGTTGACGCCGAAATCCGGCAGCGCGCGGTAGGAATTCGCGTTCAGCTTCTCTTCATTGCCAAGCACGAGATCGACCTCGTCCATGGCGGCGAATTTTTCAGGCTCGGTCTGCGCGGCGCAGCCGGTGACGATGATGCGGGCTCGCGGGTTGTCGCGGCGCGCCTTGCGGATCGCCTGCTTGGCCTGGCGCACTGCTTCGCCTGTCACGGCGCAGGTGTTGAAGATCACGGCGCCACCTTCCAACGCGCCGAGGCCCGCACTTTCAGCCTCGCGCCGCATCACCTGCGATTCATAGGTGTTGAGCCGGCAGCCGAAGGTGACGACATCGATCCCCGGGGACGCCGGGCTCTTGGGCAGAGCGGACATCAGGCCGCGCTTTCAGTGTCGCGGGCCCATGTCCCGATCGACGGGTCGAAGTTGCCGGAAAATTCCCATTCGGCGGCGCCGGTCAGGACCACGTGGTCATCGTCGCGCCATTCGACATGCAGCGTGCCGCCGCCTGGCGTCAACAGACTGACGCTGCGGCCGGTCCGGTTGGTGCGGGCCGCGGCCACCACGGCCGCGCAGGAGGCCGAACCGCAGGCCTTGGTCAGGCCGGCGCCGCGTTCCCAGGTGCGGATGATCATGGTTTCGGGCGAAGTAACCTGAGCGATGGTTATGTTGGCGCGCTCGGGGAACATCGGGTGGTTCTCGAGCAGCGGACCGAAGCGGTCGAGCTCGTAGGACCAGACGTCGTTGTCGACCCAGAAGATCGCGTGCGGGTTGCCCATCGAAACGACCGAGGGTGAATGCAGCACGGGAGCGTCGATCGGGCCGATCTGCAGCTCGATCATGCGGGTGTCGCGGAATTCCTCGGCCAGCGGGATATCCTGCCAGCCGAAGCGCGGCGTGCCCATGTCGACCGAGATCGAACCGTCGGCGTGTTCGCGCGCATTGAGGATGCCCGCCACGGTCTCGAAGGTGAAGATCTTCTGGCCGGTCTCGGCGGCGAGCGCCTGGACGACGCAGCGCATGCCATTGCCGCAGGCCTGCGCACCGGTTCCATCGGAATTCAGGATGTCGATGAAAAAGGCGGTGCCAGACGTCCTGGCGTCATGGATCGCCATGATCTGGTCGAAGCTGGTCGCGGCATCGGCGTTCAGCGCAACCGCCGCCGCCGCCGTCACCCGATCGGCACGGCCACGCATATCGGCAACGATGATCTCGTTGCCGATGCCGTTCATCTTGGCGAAAGGGGCAGTGCTGGCCATTGCTCCGAAAAATTCCGTGTCCGTTTGGCGCTATATGGCGGAAACGGGCAGGAATTACCAGTGCGCAGCCGCTTGGTCTCGGCGAAAGCGCCGGACTTACGTGACGGCGAAAATGCCCAGCACCACCAGCAGGAAGATGATCAGAACGATGCCGATAAGGATACGCGCACCGGTGGCCGCGGCACCTGCCAGTGCCGGCATGCCGAGCAAGCTCGCCGCCGCGGCGACGATCAGGAGAATGATAATCCATTTGAGCATGACAATGCCTCGCAAACCGGCAAATATTTCAACCACATGAAAACGCGGTTGCAGCGCTGGGGTTCCGTCGAACCGATGCGGATCAGGGCGCTATGTGCTCCGGCACATCCCAGACCTCGCCCGGCCGCAAGGCGCGAAAGCGCTCGCGTGGGATGCCTCGATCGTCAAGCGCCTCGGTCAATTTGCGCGCCGGCTCGTCGATCGGCTCGTCGGTGAGCTGGAAGGTGCCCCAGTGACAGCCGGCGGCATGGGCGGCGTTGCACAGCGTCATGCCTTGCACCGCTTCCCAGGGGTTCTGGTGCTGCGGCGCCATGAACCAGCGCGGCTCATAAGCGCCGATCGGCAGGATGGCGAAGCGGAAACCGCCATGTTTCTCGGCCATCCGCCGGTAGTTGATGCCATCGTGGAAGCCGGTGTCGCCGGCGAAATAGAGCTTGCCGTCAGGCGTTTCGACGACAAAGCCGGCCCAGAGCGCCATGCGCCGGTCGCGGGCGCCACGCGCCGACCAGTGATGCACCGGCTCGACATGAATGGCGGCGCCGTCGCCGATCTCGACCCTGTCGCCCCAGTCATGCGCCGACAGCCGCATGCCGGGCACGGCGGCTTCGATGATGGCGTCGTTGCCGAGCGGAGTGAGCACCAGCGGGTCGTGGCCGGCCTTCAGCCGCCTCAACGTGGCGAGGTCGAGATGGTCGTAGTGGTTGTGGCTGACCAGCACGAGGTCGATCGGCGGCAGGTCGGCAAAGGCGATGCCTGGCGCATTGATGCGTTTTGGTCCGGCGAAGGAAAGCGGCGAGGCGCGCAGCGACCACACCGGATCGGTAAGGATGTTCAGACCGGCCGTCTGGACCAGCAAGGTGGAATGGCCAACCATGGTCACTTTCAGCGCGGCGCCCTCGACCCGAGCCGTCGGTTTCGCCTGCGGAAAGGGGCTTGCATCGCTCGCCGGCCATTTCGAGCGCTGGCCATTCAACTGCCATTTCAGCAGGTCGGCGAAACGGCCGGGTGGCTGGCCGTCGGGATTGAAGAACAATGCGCCGTCGAAATGGTCGCTGGGCGGGCCGCTATAATAGCGATTGGCGGCTGTCTTTCTCGCGGCCAATTTTGCGGCTCCGGCAGGTGTTTCGTTTTCCAGACATAGGCGCTAAGGCGGCTCGCGCAAGCGTCCAACCGTCGAATGTCGGCGCTGCACTGCTTTGACCGGATCCCCAGGCGACGCGCGACAAGCGGTCAGCCGCCGCGATTGCGATAAATTTGCAACAATTCTTGCTGCAAACTGTATTTTAACCATATCGGGTTGAAATTTCGCCACCTTCTCCATCTTGGTGGGGGTGAGATTGTGCGGACGGCTTCCCCCCAGCCGGATCCGACGGAGGTTGGAATGACTTTTTCGAAAACCGGTCTGGTGGCCGTATCGCTGGCGGCGCTCGTTGCGAGCGGCTGTTCGACCTCGCGTTTCTCCTCGATGGATGACCAGCAGCCGGCACCGCTGGAGGCCGCGCCCGCCGGCAAGGTGACGGCGAACCAACTGCCGCCGCCGGCATCGCCCGGCACCACCGACCCGTCTCAATTCCCGACCGCTCCTGCGAACACGCAGGTCGCCGCGCTGCCTTCGGATGGTTCGGCGCCGGCCGGCGCTTCGGACGTGACTGCCGCCAGCGTCGCCGGTGTCTGGAACGCCAGCGTTGCGGGCCAGAGCTGCAAGGTGGCGACACCGCAGACCAAATTCGGCGCCGGCTTCCGCGCTGGGCCGCTGCATTGCCCGGCGCCGATGGACGGCGTCAAGTCGTGGAACGTCGCCGGCAAGCAGCTGACGCTCTATGACGAGAGTGGCGGTGCGCCGGCGGGGCTCTATTTCTCTGGCGG
>NZ_RZRP01000442.1:0-5188 GCF_003997795.1 Mesorhizobium sp. M7A.F.Ca.US.005.03.2.1
ATCGTGCGGCGCGGAGCTCGGTCTGCCGATCCGCAGCCATGTGATCGGCCCGCGCCGCACGATCGAGGATCATACCGGCGACTGGGCCGGCGCGCGGGAGATCCGCGACACCGGCTGCCTGGTCGTCCGTCCCGACCACCACGTCGCCTGGCGTTCCGAAACGCTCGCGGCCGATCCGGCGGCCGAACTGCGCCGGGTCTTCAAATCCGTTCTGGCGCGCTGAGGAGGATCGCATGATCGACGAACACGAATCCGGCTATTTCACCGAGGCGAACTCGGCCGAGGTCGTCGTGGCGCGCAACAGGAACGCCAAAGACGAGCGGCTCAAAGAGGTGATGGAGGTCATCACCCGAAAGCTGCACGAGGCGGTGAAGGAGATCGAGCCGACGCAGGAGGAATGGTTCGGCGCGATCATGTTCCTGACGCAGACGGGCCAGATCTGCAACGAATGGCGGCAGGAGTACATCCTGCTGTCGGATGTTCTCGGCGTCTCGATGCTGGTCGATGCGATCAACAACCGCAAGCCGTCGGGTGCCTCGGAATCCACGGTGCTGGGGCCTTTCCACGTCGCCGACGCGCCCGAATTGCCAATGGGATCGAACATCTGCCTCGACCAGAAGGGCGAGCCGATGTTCGTGCATGGCCGCATCCTCAATACCGAGGGTAACCCGATCGCAGGCGCCAAGATCGACGTCTGGCAGGCCAATGACGAGGGTTTCTACGACGTGCAGCAGAAGGGCATCCAGCCCGACTTCAATCTGCGCGGGGTGTTCCGCACCGGTGCGGACGGACGTTACTGGTTCCGCGGCGTGAAGCCCAAATACTACCCGATCCCGGATGACGGTCCGGTCGGCAAGCTGCTGGGCGCGCTAGGCCGCCACCCCAATCGTCCGGCGCATCTCCACTACATTGTCGAGGCCGAGGGCTTCGACGCGCTGACCACGCACATCTTCGATCCGGACGATCCGTACATCGATTCAGATGCCGTCTTCGGCGTGAAGAAAAGCCTGCTCGCCGAATTCCGCAAGGTCGAGGACGCCGAAGCCGCGGCCAGGGTCGAGGTCGCGGCGCCGTTCTACGACGTAGAGTTCGATTTCGTGCTGTCGCGCAAGGGAGGAAACTGATGGCCGCACTTGAGAAGATGTTCGATGTCAGAGGCAAGTCGGTGATCGTCACCGGCGGCGCCAGCGGCATCGGGCAGGCCTATTCCGAGATCATGGCCGAGCACGGGGCGAAGGTCTGCATCTTCGACCTGAACCCTGCCGGGCTGGAGAAGACCGTGGCGGCGATCAGGGCGGCGGGTGGCGATGTCTGGGGCCAGGTCGTCGATGTCGGCGACCGTGCGGCCATGGCGGCCGCCTTCGACAAGGTGGCCGAGAAGGCCGGCTCGATCGACGTCGTGTTCGCCAATGCCGGGATCGACGCCGGGCCGGGCTTCAACACCCCGACGGGCGAAAGGAACCCCGAGGGCGCCATCGAGAACCTGCCCGACGAGCACTGGGACAAGGTGATCGAGATAAACCTGACCTCGGTCTACACCACGATCAAGCATGCCGTGCGGCACATGAAGCCGAATGGCGGCGGCCAGATCATCGTCACGTCGTCCATCGCCTCGCTGATCAACGAGAGCATCGTGGGTACACCCTACATGCCCGCCAAGGCCGCGGTGAACCATCTCGTTCGCCACATGGCGATGGAGCTCGGCGCCTACAACATCCGCATCAACGCAATCCTGCCCGGGCCGTTCATCACCAACATCGCCGGCGGCCGGCTGCGCAATCCGGCGGACCGCAAGGCCTTCGAGGCCCAGTCGCTCATCGGCCGGATCGGTGACCCTGAAGAGATCAAGGGCCTGGCGCTTTATCTTGCGTCGCCGGCCGCGTCCTACGTGACGGGCTCGCTGATCGTCATCGATGGCGGCTCGCTGCTGAGGATGACCTGAACAAGCTTTGAACTGAGACCGGTCCCGTGGGCCGGAGAAACTTAACCCAGGGAGGAACCGACAATGACCTACTACAACAAACTGGTGAAATCGGGCTTGCGGCCCAGCCGCCGAAGCGTCCTGAAGGGGATTGGAGCCGGCGTTGCCGCCAGCACGCTGGGCATGCCGACCTATCTGCGCGCCGCGACGGCGGGGAAGATCAAGCTCGGCTATCTCAGCCCCACGACCGGGCCGCTCGCCCTGTTTGGTGAAACGGATGGCTACACCTTGCAGAAAATCCGCGCACTGCTCGGCGGCCAGCTGCAATGTGCCGACGGCAATACTTACGAGATCGAGATACTCGATCGCGACAGCCAGTCCAATCCGAACAAGGCATCGGAAATCGCCGGCAACCTCATCCTGAACGACGAGGTGCATCTGCTCGTACCGGCCTCGACCACCGACACAATCCTGCCCGCGGCCGAGCAGGCCGAGCTTTATGAGACCCCCTGCATTTCCTCCGGCGCTCCCTGGCAAGCGGTGATCATGCCGCGCGGCGGCGGCAAGCAGACCTTCGACTGGACCTATCATTTCTTCTGGGGCCTCGACGAGGCGCTGAACACCTTCGTCGGACTCTGGAACCATCTGGAGACCAACAAGAAGGTCGGCATGCTGTTTCCGCAGAACATCGACGGCGAGACCTGGGGCAACGACGAATATGGCTTGCCAGCGCCGACCCGCAAGGCCGGCTACGAGGTCGTGGTGCCCGGCTATTTCCAGCCCCGCACCAATGATTTTTCCGCACAGATCGCCGAGTTCAAGAAGCAGGGCTGCGAGATCATCGGCGGCATTACCTATCCGGACGATCTGAAGACCTTCGTCACCCAGTGCAACCAGCAGGGCTTCAAGCCGAAGGCGGTCACGGTGGCGGCGGCACTCCTGTTCCCGGGGGGTGTCGAGGCCATGGGTCCTCTAGGCAACGGCATGTCCTCGGAGGTCTGGTGGACACCGGCCTTCCCGTTCAAGTCGTCGCTGACCGGGCAGGTCAGCAGCGACATCGCCAGCCAATGGGAAGTCGATTCGAAGCGGCAGTGGACGCAGCCGCTGGGCTATTCGCATGCCTTGCTCGAGGTCGCGCTCGACATCCTGAAGCGCTCTTCCAATCCGCTCGATCGTACAGCCAACCGAGACGCCCTGGTCGCTACCGATCTGCAGACGCTGGTCGGTCATATCAAGTTCGACGGCTCGCCCCACAAGAACATCTGCAAGACGCCGATCTTCGGCGGCCAGTGGGTGAAGGGCGAGAAATGGCCCTATGACCTGAAGATCGTCGACAACACGGTCAATCAGCTCTTCGCGCCGCAGCAGGCTATTCAGCCGATCGCCTGGTGACATGAGCGGGGACGCGGGCAGAGTCATGCGTAGGGAAATCCTGCTGAAAGCGCACGGGGTGTCGAAGTCCTTCGGCGCTGTCCGCGTCCTGCATGACGTGACTTTCGACGTGCATCGGGGCGAGGTGCTGGGCATCCTCGGCCCGAATGGGGCGGGCAAAACGACGCTGTTCAACGTGATCAGCGGCGACTTGAAGACGTCCGGCGGCGAGATACAGCTCGGCGACACGGCACTCCGCGGCGAGCCGCCCTTCCGCCGCTGCCAGATGGGGATCGGGCGGACCTATCAGATCCCGCGTCCCTATTCCGGCATGACCACCTTCGAAAACCTGCTGGTCGCCGCCGCTTTCGGCGGCGGCCGGTCCGAGAAGCAGAGCTATGCTTTCTGCGCCCAGGTCCTGCGCGAGTGCGAACTCTCCGACAAGGCCAATGTCTCGGCCGGCGCTCTCACTCTGCTCGACCGCAAGCGGCTGGAGCTGGCGCGCGCGCTGGCGTCGGATCCGAAGCTGCTGCTGCTGGACGAGATCGCGGGCGGGCTGACCGACGATGAATCGAAGGCGCTGGTGGCGCTGGTGCGCCGCATCCGCGACCGCGGCATCACCATCGTGTGGATCGAGCATGTGCTGAACGCGCTGCTGGCGGTGGCCGACCGGCTGTTGGTGCTGAATTTCGGCGAGAAGATCGCCGAAGGCGTGCCCGCCGACGTGATCGCGCTGCCCGAGGTCCAGCGCGTCTACATGGGGATCGAGGGATGACGGCCGTTCTTTCCACCCACGGGCTGTTGGCCCGCTATGGCGACTTCCAGGCGCTCTACGGCGTCGACATCGAGCTGCACCAGGGTGAGGCCGTGGCCTTGATCGGCGCCAACGGGGCCGGAAAATCCACCCTCCTGCGTTCGATCATGGGCCTGCTTCCGGTCGGGCGCGAGATGGTGCTGCTGCACGGTGAGCCGGTCGGCGGCACCGCCACCGACCGCATGGTGCAGAAGGGCGTCGCCATCGTGCCGGAGGGCCGCCGCCTCTTCACCGGCATGTCGGTCGAGGACAATCTGCGCGTCGCCATCGACCAGGCCGCGCGCATGGGCGCCAAGGGCGGATGGACGCTGCCGCGTCTGCACCAGCTGTTCCCGATCCTCAAGGAGAAGGCTCGCACCCAGGTGCAAAGCCTCTCGGGCGGGCAGCAGCAGATGGTGGCGATCGGCCGCGCGCTGCTCTGCCAGCCGCGCGTGCTGCTCTGCGATGAGATCAGCCTTGGTCTCGCGCCCAAGGTGATCCGCGAAATCTATGCCGCCTTGCCCGAAATCCGCGCCACCGGAACGGCGATGATCGTGGTCGAGCAGGATGTCGGCCTCGCCCGGACCGCCACGGACCGCCTCTACTGCATGCTGGAGGGCCGCGTGACCCTGACCGGCAGGTCCGCCGAAATCACGCGCGAGCAGATCGGCAAAGCCTATTTTGGAGCGGGCCATGGAGTGGTTTGACGCCTTGGTGCAGGGGGTCCTGCTGGGCGGCATGTATGCCCAGTATGCACTCGGCATGGCGCTGATGTTCGGCGTCATGCGGATCGTCAACATCAGCCATGGCGATCTGGTGATCCTTTTGTCGCTGATCGGCATCTCGATCGCCACGGCTTGGGGTCTGGGACCGCTGCCGGTGCTGATCGTGCTGGTGCCGCTCGCGGTGCTGATGGGCTGGGTGCTGCAGAAGGCCGTGCTGAACCGCGTGGTGGGCAGCGATCCGCTGCCCTCGCTGATCGCGACCTTCGGACTGTCGATCGCGCTGCAGAACCTGATGCTCCAGATATGGTCCGCGAACAGCCGATCGCTGCCCGGCCATGGGATCGAGAGCCAGTCCATCGAGATCGGCGGCATCTATGT
>NZ_RZRP01000443.1:0-5188 GCF_003997795.1 Mesorhizobium sp. M7A.F.Ca.US.005.03.2.1
TCACTGCACCTCCAAGCTCACCGAGGATATCAACGACATCCGCTCGCTGGGCTTCCGCGGCGAAGCGCTGCCGTCGATCGGCTCGGTGTCGCGACTTTCGATCCGCTCGCGCACGGCAGCGAGTGACAGCGCCGCCGAGATCGGCATCGAGGGTGGCCGCGTCCTGCCTGTCAGGCCGGCGGCGGCCAATCGCGGCACCACGGTCGAGGTGCGCGACCTGTTCTTCGCAACGCCGGCCCGATTGAAGTTCATGAAGGGCGAGCGCGCCGAAAGCTCGGCCACCAGCGATGTGGTCAAGCGCATCGCCATCGCCTTCCCCGCCGTGCGCTTCACGCTGGCCGGCTCGGACCGCTCGACACTGGAATTGCCGGCGGCGGATGACAGCGCGGAAGGCAGCCTGCGTCGTGTCGCCCAGGTGATGGGCGCCGACTTTCCCGACAATTCGATTGCCCTCGACGCGATGCGCGATGGCGTGCATCTGACCGGCCACGTGTCGATCCCGTCCTTCACCCGCGCCAACGCGCTGCAGCAATATGCCTACGTCAACGGCCGCCCGGTGCGCGACAAGCTGATCGCCGGCGCCATACGCGGCGCCTATGCCGACGTCCTGCCGCGCGACCGCCATGCGGTGACGGTGCTGTTCCTGACGCTCGATCCGGCCATCGTCGACGTCAACGTCCATCCAGCCAAGGCCGATGTGCGCTTCCGCGATCCCGGCCTTGTGCGCGGATTGATCGTCGGGGCCATCCGACAGGCACTGGCCGATGCCGGCGTCCGCGCCGCCACCACGGGTGCCGCCGGCATGATGGCGGCGTTCCGGCCAGGGGCCGCATCCTACGGCCACGGCGGACCGGCAAACGGCCACCGCAGCTACGACGCGGCCTACCGCGCGTCGGGTCCGTCCGGCTTCGATCCTGCCCGATCGCCGCAGCGGCCGCTCGATATGGGTTTCGATGGTGCGGGCTTCGAGCAGCGCGGCTTGCGAGAAAGCGAGCAAGCGGCTTTCGATGCCGGTCCGCTTGCCAGCGCCGATGCACGCGCAGGGCAGGATGAAGCGGCCGAGACGTTGCTCGGCGCGGTGCTGGGCGCGGCGCGCGCCCAGGTGCATGAGAATTACATCGTCGCCCAGACCAGGGATTCGCTCATCATCGTCGACCAGCATGCGGCGCATGAACGGCTGGTCTACGAGGCGCTGAAGAATGCGCTGCATTCGCGCCCGGTGCCCTCGCAGATGCTACTTCTGCCCGAAATCATCGACCTGCCGGAAGAGGATGCCGAGCGGCTTGCGCTGCATTCGGAAACGCTGGCCCGCTTCGGTCTCGGCATCGAGCGCTTTGGCCCCGGCGCTGTCGCGGTGCGCGAGACGCCGTCGATGCTGGGCGAGGCCAATGTCCAGCAATTGGTGCGCGACCTCGCCGACGAGATCGCCGACAACGACACGGTCGACACGCTGAAGGAGCGGCTGGACAAGATAGCCGCGACCATGGCGTGCCACGGCTCTGTGCGCTCCGGCCGCCTGCTCAAGGCCGAGGAGATGAACGCGCTGCTGCGGCAGATGGAGGCGACGCCCGGCTCCGGCACCTGCAACCACGGCCGCCCCACTTATATCGAACTCAAGCTGGCGGATATCGAACGGCTTTTCGGACGGCGATAGCTGCGGACGGATTGCGGGCCTATCGCTTCGCCGCTCGAGGTCGGCAGGTCAAGGAGGCCGGCCGACAATGTGGTCACCCGCGATTTTCGCCCAGCGGCCTGAGTAGCGCGATCGCAGCCGCCGCCAGCAGGAGGATCGCACCGGTGATTTCAGCCCAGCCGACCGCCTCGCCGAAAAGCCAGGCTCCTGCCGCCAAAGCGGTCAGCAAATAGCGTGCAGCCGCCAGCAGGAGCGGAGGCGCGTCATTGAGACCGAGCTTGATCGCGGCCCAGGTCAGCCCCCAGATCAGCGATATCACCGCGAAGAAGAAGAGGTTGCGAACCACCGATCGGCGCTCAGCGCAGTCCCCGACGATCGACAAGTATCCGATGGATTTCGATCCGCTCCGGCAGCTCGATCAGGAACTCGGCATCGCGGTCCAGATGATGGACTTTGGTCGGTTCGCCTTTGGTAAAGGCGGTCATCGCTTGCATGTCGGCCCAATAGGAGATGGTTGTGAACCACGTCTCGGCATCACGGTCCTCGCGCAGCAATTGGACGCCAAGCGCCGTCTTCTCGAGGGGCGGAATACCCTCGGCACGCAGGTATGGCTCATAGGCGTCGGCGATGTCGCGGCGGGTGCGACCGCGCCAGATGCGCGCGATGGTCGGTTTGGTCGGCATGAGGTTCTCCTTCAGTCAGGCGGACAGCAAACCGGGCATAGCGGACGCCGGCTGTGATCAGCCGTGAACACGAGCCAGGAAATCGCGGACCAGCGGCAGCGCGTCGTCGAAATGTGTCTCGAGCAGCCAATGACCCGCCCCTTCGATCAGATGCAGTTCCGCATCGGGCAGATCGCGATGATAGGCCGTTGCCGACGCCGCGGGCATATAGCCATCCTCTGGCCCCCAAACGATCAACGTGGGCGGATGGTGTTCACGCAAATAAGCCTGGTAGCGCGGAAACCAGGTGAGATTGGCTTCCAGCTTCTCCATCAGACCGACGGCGATCTGCCGACGAACCGGCGTGTTCATCAGTGGCCAGTGAAGGCTCCAGAGATCGGGCGGCACGCGCATGGCGACGTCGTCAGCCACTTCCCCGATGAACTCGGCCCGGAACCCGTCCTCACTTACCGCGGCCTCGAGCGGACGGTGCTTGCCGGGCGCCTTGTCGGTCCACCAGGCCTTGATCGTGGCGTATTTGGGTCCAAGCACGTCCTCGTAGATGTCGCCGTTCTGGATGATCAGGGCGCTGATCCGCTCCGGGTGCGAGATCGCATGCCGGAGCCCTATCTGCGAGCCATAATCGTGCAGCCACAAGGCGTAGCGTTCGAGACCGAATTCATCGGCAAGCTTGGAAAGCACGTCGCAATAGGCGTCGAAATCATAGCCGAAGGTGACCGGATCGGGTGTGCCGCTGTATCCGAAGCCAGGCCAGTCGAATGCAATCGTCCGCCAGCGGTCGGCGAGCGCCGGCATCAGTCGGCGGAATTGGAACGAAGAGCAGGGATAGCCGTGCGGCAAGAGCAAGACAGGTGCTTCTAACGGCCCTGCCTCGCGATAAAAAATGGATAGATCATCCAGTTGCATGCGTCGGTGCGTGGTTGCACCCGGCATTCGGACCTCCGTCGAACAAACCTCGGCTAAACGCGTTTGATCGAGGGATCGTTCCGAATGGCGGAAGCGGACGGTCGGCAATATTCATCTCTTCAAATTCACCACGATGACACCGCCCAGCGCCAGCGCGCCGCCGATTATGCCGAGCAGCGTGGGAACTTCGCCCAGCCAGAAGAAGCCGATCAGCGCGGACATCGGCGAGACCAGATAGAGGAAGTTGGAGGCACGTGCCGCCGGCAGACGCGACAGCGCGGTCGCCCAGGCGGCATAGGCGATGAGGCTGGGCACGATGCCGAGAAAGATGACGGCGCCGAGGCCTGCTGTGTCGGCGACCGCCGCCTGCGAAAAGGCCGACGGCAGGAAGGGCGCCAGGCATAGTGCGCCGAGCACCATGTTCGAAGCCGAAATGGTCAATGGATGATGGCGGGCAAACAGCGGCTTCTGGACGATGGTGTTGACGGCCGAGCACAAGGCCGAACCAAGCACCAACAGAGCACCGGTGTTGAACGACAGGCCATGCCCGTCGGCCATGGCGATGATGCCTATACCGGCGAAGGAAATCACCGTACCGATCCAGGCCACGCCTGAGAAGCGCTCGCCCAGCAATGCCATCGCCATGATGGCGGTGAAGATCGGGCTGACATTGATGATGAAGCCGGCGGCACCGGCCGAGACGGTCAGTTCGCCGAAATTGAGCATGACGGTGTAGAGCGCGACGAAGATGGCGCCGCCAAAGACCAGGCGCCACGCTTCGTCGAGCCTTGGCAGCGCCGGGCGCTTGACGGCCAGGAAGATCGCCGCCGGCACAGCGGCGATGGCAAATCGCAACGCACCCAGTTCCAGTGGGCCGAAGGCGGCGAGACCGGCTCGGATAGCGGGAAAGGCGGAGGCCCAACCAACCACCGTCAGCGCCACCGCGATGGCTGCCGTGGTGTCCATTCGCTGTGTCGAATTCAACGTGCCCGTTATCTCGCTCATCTCACCGCCCTCGTATTTCTTCGGTCCTGAAAGGCAGAAAACGCCTTTTCACCCCGGTTGACAAACGACGAAATCGAGGATCACCTGTGACTATGGATCACAGCTCGGACACAATGGTGCCGCTCGAAACGCTGCGCGCCTTCGATGCGGCGGCGCGGACAGGCAGCTTTTCAGCGGCCGCCGAAAAGCTCAATATCACCCATGGCGCCGTCAGCCGGCAGATCGCCAAGCTCGAGGACTGGCTGGGATTGAAAGTCTTCGACCGTGGTGCGCGCGGCGTCTCGCTGACGATCGAAGGCAACAGGCTGCATCTGCGCACGGCGGAAGCCTTTGCGCTGATATCGACCCATTCCGACCGCTGGGTCGAGCCCCGTGGCACGGCGGTGGTGCGGCTGACCTCGATCCCCTCGGTCAGCGGACTGTGGCTGATGCCGCGCATGGCAGCGCTGGAAAACAATCCCTCGAAGCTGCGCATCGTGCTCGATGTCGACATCCGCCAGGCCGACCTTGCCGATGAAGGCATCGACCTCTCGATCCGTTGTGGACGCGGCGGCATTCCGGGCCGCATCTCGGTGCAGCTTTTCGAGGAACATGTCTTCCCTGTCGCGTCACCCGAGCTTGCCCGCGAGATCGGCCGCGGCGACCCTGCCCGGCTGCTCAAATATCCGCTGATCAACGATTCCGACGCGTCGGCCTGGCGCGCCTGGTTTGCCGCGCAAGGCATGGATTACCGCCCGCGCCCGCAGGACCGCCGCTTCGAAGACTACAATCTGGTGCTCGACGCCGCCGCCTATGGGCTCGGCATCGCGCTGGCCCGCCCGCCGCTGACCGGACATCAATTACAATCGGGCCGCATCACTCCCGTCGATGAGCGCACAGCCCTCAACCCGGTATCCTACTGGCTCGACCGGCCGATGGGGCGGCCGCGTGCCGCCGCCGCCGACCTCGCCCGCCGCATCGC
>NZ_RZRP01000444.1:0-5175 GCF_003997795.1 Mesorhizobium sp. M7A.F.Ca.US.005.03.2.1
GCATAGGCATCCGCTACGCCCGCACCAACGAGGCCGGGCTGGCGCAGACCGATTCCTTCGCCCAAGGCGTCGGGTCCACAGCGGTCGGTTACAATGCGACCGCGACCGGCATCAGCGCGCTGTCGCTCGGCCGCGACAGCAAGGCCAGCATCGACGGCAGCGTGGCGCTGGGCTCGGGTTCGATCTCCGATCGCGCGATCGCTCCGGCCACCGGCCAGATCGCGGCCGGTCCGTCCAACTTCATCCAGTACAACACGAGCGACAAGACGCTGCTCGGCGCCGTTTCGGTCGGCGATGTCAACTCCTACCGGCAGATCACCAACGTGGCCGACGGCACGCAGGACCAAGACGCAGTGACGGTGCGCCAGCTCGCCGGCGCCATCGCTGCCGTATCGGTTACCTCGACGAAATACTTCCACGCCAATTCGGCGGCGGGCGACTCGCTCGCGGTCGGCGCGGAATCGGTCGCGGTCGGCCCGACGACTGTCGTCAACGGCGACAATGGCATCGGCATCGGCAATGGCGCCATCGTCGACCTGACAGCGCCCGGCGGAACGGCCATCGGCCAGAACGCCCATGTGTTGCTGGCCGACGGCCTGGCGCTCGGCACCAATTCGCTGGCGTCCGGTGTCCAGTCGGTGGCGCTCGGCGCCGGCGCCCAGAGCACCTTCATCAACAGCGTGGCGCTCGGTGCGCAATCCATCACCACGGTCGGCGCGCAGGCCGGCTACACGGCCTTCGCGCTCGCCGGTCCGCAGACCTCGGTCGGCGAGGTGTCGATCGGCGCCGCCGGGGCCGAACGCAAGCTGACCAATGTCGCAGCGGGTTCGGCCGATACCGACGGCGTCAACGTCTCGCAGTTGCGCGGCGTGACGAAAAACGTCACCGACCTGTTCGGCGGCGTTACCACGATCAATCCCGACGGCTCGATCACCGGCCCGACCTACACTATCCAGGGCAACAACTACTCGACCGTCTATGACGGCCTGACGGCCGTCGACAATGCCCTGACCACCATCAGCAATGGCGGCGGCATCAAATACTTCCACGCCAATTCGACGCTGGCCGACAGCATCGCCGGCGGCACCAACGCGGTGGCGATCGGGCCGGAAAGCGTGGCGAGCGGCGCCGAGAGCGTGGCTGCGGGCCATGGCTCGACGGCTACCGGGGCGGGCGCCGTCGCGCTCGGCCAGGGTGCGCATGCCAACAACGCCAACGATGTGGCGCTCGGCTCCGGCTCGGTGACGCAGACAGCCGTCGGCACCTCCAGCACCGTCATCGGCGGCAAGACCTACACCTTCGCCGGAACGACTCCGACCGGAACCGTCAGCGTCGGCGATGCCGGCGCCGAGCGGACGATCACCAACGTCGCCGCCGGGCGCGTCGATGCCGGCAGCACGGATGCGATCAACGGCTCGCAGCTCTACGCCACCAACACGGCGATCGAGGATTTGAAAGCCGGCGTCGGAAACCTCACCCAGAACGCGGTGACCTATGACGCCCCGGGCGGCGTCAAGTCGAACACCATCACGCTGCAGGGTGGCGACGTCAACGCGCCGGTCGTCATCTCCAATGTCGGCCCCGGCGTCAAAGGGACCGATGCGGTCAATGTCGACCAGATGAACCAGGGCCTGACCGCCGGCAAGAGCTATACGGACAACCGCGTGGCTTACGCTATCGATACGTCCAACGACTACACCGACAAGGTAGCCGCCACGACCCTGCAGCAGGCCAACGACTATACCGACCAGAAGCTCGGCCAGCTCAATTCGGACATCAACGGCATCCGCGACGAGGCCCGGCAGGCGGCCGCGATAGGTCTCGCCGCCGCCTCGCTGCGCTACGACGACCGGCCCGGAAAGCTGAGCGTCGCGGCGGGTGGCGGCCTCTGGCGCGACGCAGGCGCCTTCGCCTTCGGTGCGGGCTACACCAGCGAGGACGGCCGCATCCGCGGCAATCTGTCGGGCACGGCAGCGGGTGGGCATGTCGGCGTCGGCGCCGGCATCAGCTTCACCTTGAACTGAGGCAGGGATGAAAGGACTTGTTGCCCTGACCTGCCTGGCGCTTTGCGGCGGCCTCGTGCCGGCCGCCGGGCAGGTCGCGTCGACCTACAGGATCAAGCCTTCGGACGTGGTGCTCCCGCCCGAGGTGAAGCTCGGAGACTACCAGCGCACCATACGCCCATTCGACAACTGGACGCTGATCTGCGACGAGAACCTCAAAGCCCGCAAGAAGGTCTGCAACGTCTCGCAGATCATCGAGGACGCGTCCGGCAAGATGGCCTTCAGCTGGTCGCTTGCCGCCACCCAGGACGGCAAGCCGTACATGATCCTGCGCACCGCCCCGAACGCCAGGAGCGATGGCCTGGTGTCCGTGAAATTCGATGGACAGAAGCAGCCGATCGACGTGCAGCTGAACGGCTGCAACGAAATGGTCTGTGTCGGCATGTTGCCGGTCGGCCCCGTCATGCGCCGGCAGATATCGCAGAACGCGACGCCGGCGATCTCCTACTCGACGGTCGATGGGCAGACGATCACCGTTACCGCAACGCTCAAGGGGCTGTCAGACGCCCTTTCACCACTCAAATAACCGAGGCGCCACCATGAGCCAGCAGGACCAGTTCACGTCCGCCAAACGCACTCCGAGCGTCGAGGCGGATCGGCAGAGGCGGGCCGAGCCCCCAAGGCGCTGGCCACGCGCGGCCGGATATTCACTGCTGGGATTGGTCGTGGCGGGGCTTGGCTTCGCCGCCGGGAATTACGCCGCGGTCGCCAATCTGGTCGGCGGCGCGACGGCCGCACCTGCAGCAACAGCGGCGGCCCCCGTGCTTCCGGACACGCCCTTCCTCGAGCATGTCAAGCAGGCCGGTGTGCAGGCCTGCTCGACCGTCTATCCAGTGCTCGGACAGATCCTGACGACCGGCACGAAATACAGCGTCAAATCCCTGTGGAACGACCAGGCCGCCGACAAGCACGCCATCCAGGCTTTTGTCGGCATGGACTATGCGTCGGAACGCTATAGCGGACCGGCCGCCGGCATCGTCTTCGCATCGCCCACCGCCACGGGTTGCGAAGGGGCGATGGTGCGGGTGGCGCCATTCGCCAGCCCGTGCGCCGACATCCCATCCATCCTGCCGCAGGGCAGCAAGATCACCGACCATCTCGGGCAGGTCGAGGTCTACGAGCTCGGCGGCAATGCCGGTGAAGCGCTTCTCCTGCCGACGGGCAAAAGCTGTGTGGTGATCTCCCTTGCTTCGGCGGCGAAGTAGGACGCGAAGCGAGTGAGGTCAAGGAAAGGATGCCGACCATGAGATTGCAGGCTTTGGCAGTTTTGGGCTTGACCTTGTTGTGGAGCGGACAAGTCGTCTCAGCCGACCTTGTGGCCCCATCGGAACCGCAACAGGAGGAAAAGGGCATATGGGCGGCCATTGCCTATTCGCAGGCCGATAGCAAATACGGCTTCTTCTGGGGCGCCGACAAGCGGCAGGAAGCGAAGGACATCGCACAGAAATATTGCGAGAACGCAGGCGGAAAGGCCTGCAACGTCGTCACCGTCTTCCGCAACCATCGCCATTGGAATGATGACGACGAGACCGGCTTTCCCTACAAGCACTGCGGTGCGCTTGCCGTGGCAGACAAAGTGGAGAACCGTTTCACGCCCTGGGGCGTGAACTCGGCCGAGACCCGTCGGGAAGCGGAGGATCTCGCTTTGCATGCCTGCGAGGCGACGGGAGAGAAATGCAAGATCCGCGAATGGGTCTGCACATGAAGCTTGGCCCGAAGGCCGTCTCCGCATGTGGGGCAATCCTGTTTTCGTTGATGTCACCGGCGTCCGCGCAGCAGCAGGTGGCGGCTGTCCCGGATGGACCCTCATCGCTGCGTGAGGTCTATCAGGACTGGAGCGTGACCTGTTCGGTACGGGAAAAGGCGAGAGTGTGCTCGCTTGCGCAAGACCAGGTCCAGCAGAACGGGCAGAGGCTTCTTGCCATGGAGATCGCGGCACGCCCGGACGGTTCGACGACGGCTACCCTGCTTCTGCCCTTCGGCATCCTCCTTGATCCGGGCGTGACGCTGCAGATCGACGATCAACCGCCGCTGTCCCCGCAGCGCTTCAGGACCTGCCTGCCGACGGGTTGCGTCTCCGTCTTTACGATCGATCGGCCGACGCTTGGAAAGCTGAGGGGAGGCTCGGTGCTGAAGCTCAATGTCACGACGGACGCCGAGACCCCGCTGAGCTTCCCTGTGTCGCTTCGCGGCCTGACCGCGGCGCTCGACCGCATGGTGGCGTTGAGCGCAAATTAGGGTGCGCGCTGACCAGCTTTTGGCCGCAGTGAGCCACATGAAGCGTACGCCGGCCGCCGCGATGGAGTATTTTTGGGCGCGGCATCCAAAGGGGCGTGCCTGAAAAGGGCTCAACTTCAGGTTGGATCATCGACAGCCGCTATCCGAACCGGCCATGATTCTGGCCATACCGGCCCACTGGCCTGCCGTTTTTTGTGCTTTCCCACTGAATGCGGCGTCCGGATACAACCGCAGCGAGCCGACGTTATGTGCTATTTTTGCTACATCTCGCAGCCTTGTTGCCCAAAAAGGCTATTTAGCGATCTCTAAATCAATAATCGCTCACATATTTCGTGAATCTGTGAATAATCCACCGACGGGCAGGCCTTGGCTTGGTTAGCGCTCTGAAAAGGACGCTGGGGAAACGTTAGGGTGGGATTAATGAATACGACAAACATGTCGACCATAGGCAGGCGCCTTGGTCTTTTGATGGCGGCCACCATGCTGACCTGCGGCAGTGCTCACGCGCTCACGCTCAAGGAGGCGATGGCTGTCGCGGTGGAGTCCAATCCCGAGATTGGACAGGCGATCGAAAATCGCGAAGCCATCGAGTTCGAGTTGCGGCAGGCCAAGGGCCTTTATCTTCCCAGTGTCGATGTCGAGGCATCGGCTGGCGTTCGCCGGCTCGACAATCCGTCCCGGCGCTCTCTTTCCATCGAAGGCGATGCGCTCTATCCGGCTGAAACGGATCTTACCGTTTCGCAGACGCTTTATGACAGCGGCGGAAGGCGGGCCGAATTGAACCGTCAGGCATCGCGCGTCGACGGCGCTTCGTTCCGCGTTCTGGAACGGTCCGAATTCATCGGGTTGTCCGTTGTCCAGGACTATCTGGAAT
>NZ_RZRP01000445.1:0-5173 GCF_003997795.1 Mesorhizobium sp. M7A.F.Ca.US.005.03.2.1
AACCAGCATATCACGGCATCCGGGGAGACCGCCGATCCGACCCAGACCCGGCCCGACGCATCTCAGGATGTCGTGCGCCTTGTCGACCTGAAGCGCCATTTCGGTGTGACGGCGGCGCTCGACGGCATTTCGCTGACCGTGCGCAAGGGCGAGATCCTCGGTATCATCGGCCGCAGCGGCGCCGGCAAATCGACGCTGATCCGCTGCCTGAACGGGCTGGAACGGCCTGACTCCGGCGAGGTGTTCATCGAGGGCCGCGAGATCAGCCGGCTCGGCGAGCGCGACCTGCAGCCGCTGCGGCGGCGCATCGGCATGATCTTCCAGCATTTCAACCTGCTGTCGGCCAAGACCGTCGAGGACAATGTGGCGCTGCCGCTGAAGATCGAGGGCCGGCCGAAAGCCGAGAGGCTGAAGCGCGCCGCCGAACTGCTCGATCTTGTCGGCCTGTCGGAGAAAGCCAAGGCCTATCCGGCGTCGCTGTCGGGCGGCCAGAAGCAACGGGTCGGCATCGCCAGGGCGCTTGCCGCGCGCCCGGCGCTGCTCCTGTCGGACGAAGCCACCTCGGCGCTCGATCCGGAGACGACGCGCTCCATCCTCGCACTGCTCAAGGACATCAACCGGCAGCTTGGCCTGACCATCCTTTTGATCACCCATGAGATGGAGGTGATCCGTTCCATCGCCGACCGCGTGGCGGTGATCGACGCCGGACGCATCGTCGAGCAAGGGCCGGTCTGGTCGGTGTTTGCCGACCCACGCTCCGAGATCACACGCAGCCTGCTCGGCGCCATCAGGCCGCAGCTGCCGGCCGAGCTGGCAGCGCGGCTGCTGCCGGCGGCCGGTGCGGAAACCATCCTGCGCGTCGACGTGGCCGGCGAGGCGGCAAGCAGTCCGCTGCTGTCCGACCTTGCCACTGCTGTTCCGGGTGCCTTTCGCCTCGTCCATGGCGGCATCGATCATGTCCAGCAGCAGCCGGTCGGCACGCTGTTCCTGTCGGTTCCCGGCAGCGATGCAGATCATCTCGCTGACATCATCACATTCCTGAAGGCCCGCCAGGCGCGGGTGGAGGTGCTTGGCCATGTCGCCAATCCTGTTTGAGCTTCTGCTGCGTTCGATCTGGGAGACAGTGCTGATGACGGCCGCTTCCGGCCTCATCTCGCTGGTCTTCGGCCTGCCGCTCGGCTTGGCGCTGATCGCCACCGAACGCGGCGGCATTGCCGAAAGCCTGTGGGTCAACCGCGCGCTCGGCGCGGTCATCAACGGCTTCCGCTCGGTGCCCTTCATCATCCTTCTGGTGGCGCTGATCCCAGTGACGCGGCTGATCGTCGGCACCTCGATCGGCACCTGGGCGGCCATCGTGCCGCTGTCGATCGCCGCCACGCCCTATTATTCGCGCATCGCCGAAGTGTCGCTGCGCGAGGTCGACCACGGCTTGATCGAGGCAGCGCGCGCCATGGGCGGCAACCGCTGGACGATCATCCGCGAGGTGCTGGTGCCGGAAGCCCTGCCCGGCATCGTCGCCGGCTTCACGGTGACGCTGGTGACTTTGATCGGCGCTTCGGCCATGGCCGGCGCCATCGGCGCCGGCGGCCTCGGCGACCTCGCCATCCGCTACGGCTACCAGCGTTTTGAGACGTCGGTGATGATCGCAGTGGTCATCGTGCTGATCATCCTGGTCTGCGGCATCCAATGGGTGGGGGATCGGTTGGCGGCGAGGCTGGATAGACGGGGGTGATTGTTAGGCCGACGAACTAGGCGATGATGTCTTCTATCAGTGCTTGCAATGACGCTTCTGAACCGCTGAAACTGTCGATCATGGCTTGAATGACGCGATCCCGTTCAAGGATGTCGTCATTGAATATCAGGCCCGCGTGCTCGGCGAGCATCGCAAGGAAGGTGAGCTGGGTTCGGCCGTTGCCTTCGCGAAACGGATGCACGGCGTTGATCTCCGCGACGATGTGCGCCAGATGCTTCGCAAAGCTGGTGCCGTCGAGATGAGCTAAGCGGTCGGGATTGCCGAGTTCGCGAAAGACCCGCGCCATCTCGGTGGCGATGTGTTCGGGATAGCGGAACCAATTGCCGGCCTTGCCGATGCGGATGGTGCGCGGCTGACCGGCCCAGCCACACATCCTGGAACAGGTGCCGGTGCAGGCCGAGATAGTGACGGTAGTCGAGTTCGCCTGCCGGCAATGGCTCGTCAGCGCGAGTCAGGAACAGCGCGAGCTCGACTTCATCAAGCTCAGCCTGGTCGCGGATGTCCAACAGGTTAATGAGCACCGTCGTGCCGGGGTAGCACAGCGGATCGAACTCAGCGGCGTAGACCAACGTCTATTTCTTCTTGCGGATTTCTTCCTTGATGAGCGAACGCCGCTCATCACCGGACAGTCCGTGTCGTACGCCTAGGGCGAGTAATTTCGCCATGCGAGGCGATAAGGTCATGCCTTCCACGGCGCTGATTTTCTCGCCGCGCTCGCTGGTCAGCACGAACTGGCCGGTCTTGGCTGAACGACTGGCTCTTGAGCTAGGAGACTTCATTTCGAGACAATATCATAACCATTGAGGAGAGACCAAAATGATTTCCAGGGTAAGCCCAGTTAGCCGCGCAACCTCCCCCCCTCGGGATCGAAGAACGGTATCGGCGCCACGACCGCGCGGGTCGGCCTGCCGTCGATGTCGATGCTGAGTTCGGTGCCAATCGCGGTGAAAGGCAGCCGCAGGTGCGCCGTGGCCAGCACCTTGCCCAGGGAATAGCCGTGATCGCTGTAGGTGACGATGCCAGCGTCCTCGCCATCGGCCAGGACCCTGGCATCGGTGGCGGCCGGCGTGTCGCCGTCGAGGATCAGGCCGACCCATTGCTCGTCGAGGCCCTTGTCGCGAACCTTGAGCAACGCTTGCCGGCCGACGAAATCGCCCTTGTCGAACTTGATCCAGCGGTCGAGCCCGACATGGAACGGGGTGCGGCTCTCATCCATGTCGATGCCGTGCGCCGGATAGGCCTTTTCCAGGCCCAGCGTGAACATTGCCAGCACGCCATAGGGTTTCAGGCCAAAGTCCCGGCCGGTCCGCATCAGCGCATCCCAGACCGAAGCGGCCTCGTCGGCCGGCACGAACAATTCGAAGCCGAGCTCGCCGGTGACCCCGGTGCGCGAGATCAGCACCCGCGTGCCGTTGATGTGGCCTGACGTGAACGACCAGCGCTTCAGTCCATCTAGATCGGCATCCGCAATCAACGCTTTCAGCAGTTCGCGCGAGCGCGGGCCCTGGATGGTCGGGAAGGCGATGGCTGCGGTTATGTCGGTGACATAGGCTTTGCGACCCTGCGCGTGATGCAACAGCCAGGGCAGCATCTTCAGGCGGTTGACCGAGCCGGTTACCAGCATGAAGTGCTCCGGACCCAACCGAAACACGGTGAGGTCGTCCATGATGCCGCCATCCTCGCGGCAGACGGTGGAATAGCGGACCTGGCCCGGTTTCATGGCCGCGGCATCATTGACGATGACGTGGTTGACCAGCGCCTCGGCGTCCGGCCCCTTGATGTCCATCTTGCCCATGGTGCTGAGATCCTGCACGCCGACATTTTTGCGGGTGTTCAGGTGCTCGTCGGCAATGCCGGAATAAGTTTTGGCCGAGATGAAATCGCCCCCGACACGACCCATGGTCGCGCCCAGCCCGACGATGCTGCTGTAGAAAGGGGAACGCCGCTCAGCCAAGGAAGTCTCCATCATTCAAGAAAAACGGCAGCGCCAGCCGGCGCTGCCGGAAGGCATCTGTTGTCGTTCTCAGCTGCCGTAGACGTCGAAGGAAAAGTACTTGTCGTTGATTTCCTTGTACTTGCCATTGGCGCGCAGCGCGTCGATGGCCGCATTGAGCTTGTCGGCCAGTTCCTTGTTGCCCTTTTGCAGGGCGATGCCGACGCCGGGGCCGTGTATGGCCGGATCGGCGGTCAGCGTGCCGAGCAGCTTGCAGCAGGCGCCGTCTGGCTTCTTCAGCCACTCGGTCAAGATGATCGAGCCGTCCATCATCGCGTCGAGGCGGCCATTGGCCATGTCGGTGCGGGCATCGTCGCCCGTCGGATAGGCCTTGACCGTCGAGCCTTCATATTTCTGGTCGGCGAATTTCTGGTGGATGGTCGCGGTCTGCACCCCGAGCGCCTTGCCTTTCAGGTCGTCCGGCGAGGTGCCTGATATGGTCGAATCCTTGGGCACGGCGATGGCCGGCGGCGTCTGGTAGTATTTGTGGGTGAACTCGACCTTCTCGGCTCGCTCCGGCGTGATAGTGATGTTGATGATGGCGTCGAACTTGCCGGCCTGCAGCGCCGGTATGGAACCATCGAAATCCTGCACGCTGAACTCACATTCGGACTTCATCTCGGCGCACAGCGCCTTCCCCAAGTCGATGTCGAAGCCGCCCAGCGTGCCGTCGGCGCTGGCGTAGTTGAAGGGCGGATAAGCGCCTTCGGTGCCGATCCTGAGTTTTTTGTCCTGGGCGGAGGCGGCACCCGTGGCAAGGGTGAGGGCGACGGAAGCGGCAAGCACGAAACGACCGAAAAGACGCATGTTCGAGATCCCCGTTGAAAGCGGGAAGTCTACGGTCTTCCAGGCGCGCGGCGGAGACGGAAACGACATGCGCTGCGGCGATCACGGCGCGGCGAGCAGACCAGGCGAGCGATCGGTGATGTGTTAGCCGACGCGCTGCTTGTCGGTGGCCATCTGGTCGATGGCCAACTCCCCGGCCGAGAGGACAACGCCAAACTTTTCGGTGGCTTCCTCTGATGTGTAGTACCCCAGCGCCACGTCGCGCAGCACAAGATCGGCATCGCGCTGCAGCGGATCGCCATAGCCGCCGCCGCCCGGCGTGCCGACGCGCACGCGGTCGCCGGCCTTGAGCGCAATGTCCTGTTCTTTGGACAAATGCGGCGGCACGTGTTCCTCGCCGTTGCGGAAGACGGTCACCGTGTTGACGGCGCCGTCCTTGCCGCCAAGCGCGCCCTGCGGGCCGAACCGGCCATGGTCCATGACGAAGGAAGCGCGGGCGTCGCCGCGCAGGATTTCCACCTCATAGGCGAGGCCGAAACCGCCGCGATGCTTGCCGGCGCCGCCGGAGCCTTCACGCAAGGCGTAGTGGCGGTAGAGCACCGGGGAGGCCCGTTCCATGAACTCGACCGGGGGGGGCTTGG
>NZ_RZRP01000446.1:0-5152 GCF_003997795.1 Mesorhizobium sp. M7A.F.Ca.US.005.03.2.1
CCGGCGCGCACAAGCGCATTCTGGTGACGACGCCCGAGATCATCACCGGCCATCTCAATTTTCGCGACCGGCAGACGCATTTCATTTTCGGCGACGCTTCGGTGTCGATGGTGCTCGAAGGCCTGGCCAAGGGCGACAAGCGGCCGGGGCGCTTCGAGGTGCTCGACACGCGCATCTGGACGCAGATGTCGAACAACATCCGCACCAATCTGGGCTACCATACCCGCACCGCCCAGGATGATCCTTACATGATCAATCTGGAAGGCAATCTGATCAAGCAGGTCGGCAACAAGGTGTTCAAGGAAGTCACCGTCGCCGGGCAGAAATTCATCGTCGAATTCCTCGCCGAGCACGGGCTGACGCCACAGGCGATCAGGCGCTTCTGGCTGCATCAGGCCAATGCGCGGATGAATGCGATGATCCTGAAGCTGTCGTTCGGCCACGAGGTCGATCACGACCGCGCGCCAATGGTGCTGGAGCGGCTGGGCAACACGGCGGGCGCCGGGGCCATCGTCGCGCTGTCGGAGAACCACGCCGATATGAAGCCGGGCGATTTCGGTCTGATCTGCGCCTTCGGCGCGGGGTACTCGATCGGCGGCGCGCTGCTGAGAATGCTTTGAGGCTGCCGCGTCAGGCTGGTGCGAACGGCACCAGCATCGGAACGCGCGCGGCATAGTCGTCATAGGCGCTGCCCAGTTCGCCGCGCAGGAAATTTTCTTCCAGCCTGGCTTTCGTCACGATGCCGATGATGAGCAGCGCGGTTCCGGCTATGCCCCAGATGGTGCCCTTGGCTGCCATGGTGGCGAGGATCGCCAGCAGCAATCCGGTGTAGATCGGATGCCGGACAAGGCCATACGGGCCGGTGTTGACGACACGGTGCCCGGCCTTGGCGGTGATGGTGCCCGACCACAGCCTGCCAAGATGCAGGCGCGCCCACCAGGCAAAGGCGATGCCGATGGCGATCAGGGCGACACAGATCCAGGCTTCGGGGAGATCAGGCATCCACAGCCTGAGCCGGCCTTCATAGCCGTGCGCCGGAATGAACAGCAGCACCGCGCCGGCTACCCAGAGACCCCGATAGCGGGCCTCCGCCTTGAACCCGGCGCGCTTCTGGGCAGGGTCGGACCACAAAGCGGCGACGGCCCAGCTTCCTGCCCAGATCAACCAAAGCAACGTGATTGCCGTCACAGGTCGCATGATCAGCCTCCGCAAACCGTCTGGACGTCACTATGAAACCGGCACCGCGCGCCGGCAATGTGGTGCGAGATCGATGACAGGTAAGAAAAGCGTGATCGCGATCCTATCGGTGCTGTTGATCGGACGATCAGCACTTTCGACTGGACGCCGCGAAGCGCGCCCGGCTAACTCGCTGGATGACGAATGGAAAGAACGCCATGCCGGATCTCTTCCCCGAGGCTGAAAAGCCGGTTGAAATCATCGCCGCGCGAAAGCTTGCCGCCAGGGCGGCAGCGCTTTACGTGGCGCCGGCGGATCATTTTCAGACGCGCCCGGTGGACGAATTGCGGCTGGGTTTCGACGGCATATCAGGCGATTTCCATGCTGGACCGACGCGGCGCTCGGGCGGGCGCGAGCCCTGGTATCCGCGCGGCACTGAAATGCGCAACGAACGGCAGCTGTCGATCGTGGCAGCGGATGAACTCGCCATCGTCGCCGAGCGCATGGGCCTGGCCGAGATCAAGCCGGAATGGATCGGCGCCAATCTGGTGATGGAAGGGGTGCCGAACCTCTCCATGCTGCCGGCCGGCACGCTGCTGTTCTTCAAGGGCGGCGTCACCATCAAGGTCGACGCACAGAACGGCCCGTGCCGCATCGCCGGCCGGTCGATCGCCGAAAACGCCGGAATGGCCGACGTCGAAGCCGGCGCGCTGCTGTTCCCGAAAGCGGCGAAGCGGCTGCGCGGCATTGTCGCCTGGGTAGAGAAGCCAGGCACGGTTAGGGCAGGCGAAGAGATATCGCTGCGCGTGCCGGAGCAGTGGATTTATCAAGCCTGAGGGCCGGCTACGCCGCCCATGGAGCGGCGCAGCAAAAGCGCTGGACTTCAGCCCTTGCGGTTCTTCTTCACGCCTTGCGCCATGATGGAAACGTCGTCCCACTTCTCCCAGGTGGCAATGCGGTTGGCGTATTCCTGCTTGATCATCGGCAGGCCGCCATCGCCGAAGAATACCCGCAGCGGCGGCTCGGCGGCGTCGACAATGGCCAGCATGGCCGGCCCGGTGGCGTCTGGATCGCCGGCGACCGAATTGGCGCGGCGCTCGGCCATCTTGGCACGGGCGGGCGCATAGGCCTCGATCGGTTGGGACACCTTGGCCGACGGCCCGGCCCAGTCGGTGGAGAAACCGCCCGGCTCGACCAGCGTCACATGGATGCCGAATTCCGCGACCTCGATGCTGAGCGACTGGCTGAAGGCCTCCAGCGCCCATTTCGAGGCGTGGTAGAGGCCGAGCGAGGCAAAGGCATTGACGCCGCCGATCGACGAGATCTGGATGATGTGGCCGGAACGCTGTGCCCGCATGATCGGCAGTGCGGCCTGAGTGACCCACAGAGCGCCGAAGACATTGGTTTCGATCTGGTCGCGAGCTTCCTGTTCGCTGACCTCCTCGATGGCGCCGAAATGGCCGTAGCCGGCATTGTTGATGACGACGTCGAGCCGGCCAAAACGCTTGTGCGCCTCGGCGACAGCGGCATCGACGGCTTTCTTGTCGGTGACGTCGAGCTTTATCGCGGCAACCCTGTCGCCGTATTTCTCGACGAGATCGGCGAGCGTGCCGGCATCGCGGGCGGTGGCCGCGACGCTGTCGCCACGCGCGAGTGCGGCCTCGGCCCAGACGCGGCCAAAGCCTTTCGACGATCCGGTGATGAACCAAACCTTGTTTGTCATGATCTTGGAGTCCTTGCCCCTGCGGGCGTGATTTTGGATGAAAGCGGAGGCTTCTCCGCTTTCGGGCATATACGGTCGATCCTCTGATTTTCCAGAGGCGACGGGAATCTTTTGACAAAGACGCCTGAATTATCGGGGATAATTCACCTGAGACGACCAGGCCGGGTCATCGTGCTTTTGCCAGTAGCGCGCCATCAGCCGGCTGGTGATCGGTCCGACCTTGCCATTGGCGATCGCCGCGCCGTCGATCTCCGTCACCGGCATGATGCCGCCCGCGGTGGAGGTGATGAACACCTCGTCGGCCTCGCGCAATGCGGTGACGCTGACATCGGTCGCCGTGGCGGCAAGGCCTTCTTCTGCACAGAGATCGAAGACGGTGCGGCGGGTGACGCCGGGCAGCACGCCGGTGGCCGGCGTCGATAGTTTGCCGTCCTTGACGCAGAAGACGTTGAAGCCCGGGCCTTCGGCGACATTGCCGTTGAAGTCGAGGAGCAACGCGGTCTCTGCACCGCGATCATAGGCATCGTAGAGGCCGCGCACCAGATCGAGCCAGTGGTAATTCTTGATCGCCGGGTCGATCGAGGCCGGCGGAATACGCATCTTGTCGCTGATGGCGACGCGCAGGCCGCGCTGCAGCTGCTCGGCGTTGGCGACCGAGCCGAACGGCACGGCGAAGGCCATGAAGCGGTTGACCGCCTGGCGCGGGTCGCGGCTGAAGGTCGGAGAGGCGCCGCGCGTGCACAGCATTTCGACATAGGCGGCGCGATGACCGGACAGCGCCACGCAATTGTGCAAGATTTCGGTCACGCCGTCGCGGTCGAAGGGAATGGTCATGCGCAGCTTTTCCAGCCCGCCGAGGAAGCGGTCGAGATGCAGATCGAGGCGGAAGAAGCGGCCGTTCCAGACATGCACGGTGTCGTAGGTGGCGTCGGAATGCAGAAAACCCCAGTCCAGCACCGAGATCTTGGCCTGCGACATCGGCAGGTATTGGCCGTCGAGAAAGGCGATGCCGTCGGGGTAGGAATGCGGGTCGACATGGCGGTCGCCAACCACGGGCAGTTGCTTCTCGTCCTGTGTCGTCGCCGTGTGGCTCATTGGGGCCTCCTGTCACGCAAGGCGAGTCAGCAGGCTATCGGCGCAGGGCAGAACGCATAGAGCCACCCGCCCGGTGCTGTTCGGCCTCGATGACGATCTCGCCGATACATTGGATCGGAATTGCCTTAGATTGCGCGCTCTGAACGGGAGGGGGAAGATGGGCAGGCTTGGGGCCGTCATAGCAGCCATGACGATGTTCGCCGCCGCGGGCGAAGCCAGCGCCCAGTGCGCGCGCGAAGGCGAGGAATTGTGCCAGGGCGGGCAGACCTATCGCTGCGAGAAAACCGGCAGCGAATTGACACCGATCTTCCAGAACCTGCCTTGTGCGGTGAACGTGCCGTCGCTGAGCGGCACCTGGGTCGGCAGCGGCCATCAAAGCCCGGCGGGTGACGCCGGGGCCGACTGGCCGATCGCCATGACCATCAACGATGGCAGCGCGTCGATCGACTATCCGTCACTCGGTTGCGGCGGATCGCTGTCACAGACGTCCAGTGACGGCATTTCGGCGGAATACCACGAGAGCATCACCTACGGTCAGGACAAATGCATCGACGGCGGCAACATCACCGTCAGGTTTTTCAAGGAAAATCTGTCCTGGACCTGGATCGGCCAGGCCGATGGTCAGCCCTATAATGCGGTCGCAGTGCTTAAGCGGAAGTAGCCGTGGTCATTCCTCCTCGTCATCCGCGTCGAGCAGGCGCGTCGCGCGCCAGCGGGTGAGCACGACGTTGGTCTGCTCGATGACGAAGAAACGCGCCGAGTCGCGGTCGTAGCCTTCGCTCAGCAGTTTCTCGTAATCTGTGTGCATGTGGCGGATATGGGCAATCGTCGCCAACCATACGGCGATGCCTGGTGGTAAGGTCTTCATGTGGACCGCGCCGGCGTCGCCGCGGATCTTCTCCATGTCGGCATAGGGTGCCAGCGGCAGAAGTGCTGTCAGCGCCTTGGCGATGGCGCGGCGGCGACCGGTGGGCGCCGTCATCGCCGACCCCCGGGCTCGTCGCGCCCTTCGATGGTCGCCTCCGGTATAGCGTCGGTCGAGGCGAAATAGGGTTTTATGTCGATGACCGGAGTGCCGTCGAGCACGTCGATGGCGTCGAGATCGATGCGGCCGGTGTTCTGGTCGAGCCCGACGAGCCTGGCCACATGCAGCCCGAT
>NZ_RZRP01000447.1:0-5138 GCF_003997795.1 Mesorhizobium sp. M7A.F.Ca.US.005.03.2.1
CCGCCGCATTCGCGATGAAACCGGCGTCACCGTCCTGCTGATCGAACACGATATGGGGCTGGTTATGCAAGTGTCGGAAAAGATCGTCGTGTTCGACTACGGTCAGAAGATCGCCGATGGTGCGCCGGAGGCCGTCCGCGCGGACCCCAGGGTCATCGAAGCCTATCTCGGCACGGAGGATTAATGGACCCCGAGATCGTTCTTAGCGCGGACCGTATCGTTGCCCGCTATGGCGCCATCGAAGCGCTTCATGGCGTCAGCCTTTCGGTCAAACGCGGCCAGATCGTCGCCCTGCTTGGCGCGAACGGCGCCGGCAAAAGCACGGTGCTGCGCACGCTGTCCGGCCTGATTGCGGCGTCCTCTGGAAATGTCCGCTTCCTGGGCGAGGACATAACCAAGGTCCCGGCCCATCGCCTGCCGCATCGCGGGCTCGTCCACGTCCCGGAGGGAAGGCGCATTTTCGGCGACATGACGATCAAAGAGAATCTTGACCTCGGCTCGTTTACGCTTGCCGACGACGCTGAGCGAAAGCGGCGGCTGGATCACGTTTTTGAACTCTTTCCCATCCTGGCGCGCAGAAAGAATGGCGATGCAAGGAACCTCTCTGGAGGAGAGCAGCAGATGCTCGCAATCGGCAGAGCCCTCATGGCCGCGCCCAAGGTGCTCCTGCTCGACGAACCATCCATGGGTCTGGCGCCGCAACTGATCAAGGAAGTCATGAAAATCGTGCAGCGCCTCAATCGCGAAGGGGTGACCATTCTGCTCGTCGAGCAGAACAGCAAAGTCGCCTTGAAGTTCGCGGACTACGGCTATGTGCTCAAAGCCGGGCGCATCGTTCTTGATGGCCCTGGGAGCGATCTGGCGAGCAATGAAGCGGTCATCAGCGCCTACTTAGGTGGCGCGGCTGCGTAGCTGGCAAAGCAGCCAACGCAAAGGATAGCAAAAGATATCGGCAGCGGAAGGCCGCTCGGTTTGAACGGCAGGCCCTTGAGCAGGCCTACTTCAGCGTGCCATCGAAGGATGGACATGCCTGCGAAGCGCCCGTCGGAGCTCGTGCGCTAAACCCCATCGGCCAGAAGCGAGAGGCGAACTCGACTTGGCAGAACATATGCAGGCTGAACTACGATCCACTATGTGGAAAGAATAGCGAGTGGGGCGCAGACGGTCGGCTGGTGAATGTCTGGTAGGCGCCTAATGTCGGTCATTGCGGACTGCTATGCGGGTTCCTCTAAGCAGGCGTCGCCGACGCTTCGATGCCAAGTGCGCTTCCGCTTGGCATCAACATAATCGTCGAACCGCGGGATTTAAGGCGTAGCGTGACTTCGCACCGGGAATTGCCGTCTAATTCGCTAATCGAGCTTCGCGATCAGCTTTGCCAGCGCCTGTGCAAACTTGCCGCCCGGATCGCTCGGCGTGTCCCTTGTCGTCGACACGAAATGATAGACATACATCACCTCGTCCTTGTCGGGTCGAGAAAGGTGAGGTGGATCGCGACGGCATAAGCGGGGCCGCCGCCTTCGATATAGTCATCGCCTACGATCAGGAAATCGCCAAAACCGTCCATGTCTTCCTCCTCGAACGTGAGGTGGAGATCAGAGAACAATTCGACTGGCGGATGATCGGCGTTGCGCCGGCGTTCGAACCCGTCACGCAGGAGGATGCGGGTTTTGCTGCCCTTCAGGTGCTTGCGGTACAGCTTGTGGCAGTGTTTTTCGAAGAAGACGTGCCGCGTCTCCGCGAGGTCGTCGCCGAGCGCGTCGGCCAGTGCCTTGGCTTCGGTGAAACCGGCATGGATGAATACTGGCTGATGCGCTTGGTGCTTGAGGTGACAGGCGACCGCGTCATCGACATCCATGTCGTTGGTGAGCAGGATGCCTGAGCTGATGCCGTCCTTTTTGAGAAATCCATTCCCGAGCAGCGTCGAGATGCTCACGCCGTCCTCGGCATGATCGCCATGCGCCGGATTGATGATCACGATCGCCTCGCCGCCGGCGTCGCAGATCGCCGTAAGGGTCCGCTCCAACCCTTTGAGCGCTTCGCGCACAGGCTCTATGATTGGCACGAACCCCGATTCCGCCATCAGCATTGCGGTTTCGCGAATGGCGATCAGTTCGAACTGCTTGCCGCGGAAATATGGGTGATACATGCGTTAGGCCCAGGCCGTGGACGCGTCGAGCGGCGTCGCAATCGCTTGCACGATGCGGCCATGGTCTGCGCGGCGGACCGGTATCGACAGGGCAGCGGCGTGGAGCGAGCGCGGTAGCTGGTCGACGAGGCTGGCCAAAGGCGCGAGGTCACGTGTGCGCTTTAACGTCCGCACCATTTCGCCATGAAGTGCCACAGGGTCGAGATGCGAGAACAGCTCCCGCATCGCGGCGTGGCGCTGTGTATTCGGGACGACCGGGACGGCTATGCCGAGCGCCTTCAGGACTGCCGCGGCTTCCGCCGAGCGAAGCGATTCGAACACCGTAACTGGGCAGATACGCTCGGGGCAGTCTACTGCGTCGCGCACCGTCGCGATGCGGTAGCGGTGGGACAAGCAAAGTATGCCGACGTCCTCGGGAAGGACCAACTGGACGCCATCGACATAGCGTTCGCCGACTACGACGTTCACCGATGCAAACACGCGTTTGTAATTTTCGACTTGGTTGATCAGGCGCCCGAGGGAATCCCGTTCGGATTTGATCTCGTAGGCGGTCGACGTTCCGTTGAGGATGACAAGATCCGCCTTGCAAGATCCGGCGCGAAACTCGTTGAGCATCGAGGCTGTGCGCAACGAATGTTTGCCCATCAGTATCTTATGGGTCAGCGCCGCCCGGTAGACGTATTCATCGCGCAGTCCAGCGATTCCGAGAATCGAGAACGCAGCGTCGAACGCGTCCCCGACCGTCGCATCGGCGGCGCAACGTCCAGCGACGCGGGTCTGATCGATCAGACGCCGAAACAACGCAGAGCGGCCCTTCCGTGCGAATTCCTGGAATACGGCCGAAGAAAAGAGGCGCGTCAGCGCTGAAAGTTCTGAGATACCGATGGTCACATTTTTCCCCGACGCCCAGACTAAGACTGTGGCTGGTCAGCTTAGCTTAGTCCCGCGGCAAGGGGAATCGCATAATGTTCAACGGCCACCCAGCCTTAGGATTGCGCCAAACCGGTCCTCGGATCGCTTGATAGAGTTGCATAAAGGCTGCCGTCGCCGATTTCGGCGTCAAAAAGCGCACTGTTCGGACACTCGGCGTCCGCTTTGGCATCGGTTCGCCGAAAAGCCGCCAGTCCGCTGTCGGCCCCATATCGGTCATTGCATAACCGGCACAATTCGCCCTACTGGGTCGCTGCTGGTTAGAGGACGCGGCCACCAATGGCGTCACATTGATCGCCCCCTCAGGTCGAAAACGCTCCCATGGCTCGGTCTGCTCACCATGGGCTCGGCTTCGCCTGGAAAGCGAACGGCCTTGGAACCAATCCGGAAGCGATTCTGTAAAACCGCCTGTAAAACCCCTTATTTTCAGCCATCTCCCAATCAGGCGCAAACCCTTGCGCCATATACTGGAGCGGGTAGAGGGAATCGAACCCTCGCGTTCAGCTTGGGAAGCTGACAAGCTACCATTACATCATACCCGCGTGCGCCCTCGTTAGCATGAGGGTTGGCCTTCGGGCAATCGCAAAGCGGTCCGTTTCGGCACGACGCCGTCGTGCTGCGGATCACGGCGCGCCTGCGGCCGTGAATTGCCGGTTTGCCTTCGCGGCCTTGTCGCTGGTGGCGAAACTTGGCCAGTATTTCGAGATGGCCAGCGTCGCGCCGGCGGAAGAGAAGTGGCCATAGTCGAAGTAGAGAAATTCATTGGTCTTGGCGTCGGCGTATGAACAACCGGCCGAGTCGCACAGATACGTCAGCGGATCTATGAAATCGGCCCCTTTGGTGAACGGCAGAACCCGTGCGTTGATGCCCGGATCCATAGCCATAGGCCAGGATGTGGTTCCGGCATGCTCCCGCTTCACCAAGAAAGCGATCTTCTGGACGTCGGCGATGAATTCCGGAGACTGGCCGACGGTATAGACCTTGACCCCCATCTCGCGAAGCCGGTCGATCGTCTTCTGCAGGCCGGCGAAGCCCCTGGCCTGGTAGTCGGTCCATCGGCCGCTCAGGATCACCGCCTGGATGTTTGCGTCGCGAATGATCGACAAGGCCCGTTCGTTGAAGCGGGTGCAGGCGGGCCGAGCATAGGAAAAATAGGTCAGGTCGGGCGGACAGCCGGCATAGGTGTATTGGATGACATTGGCCTGGATTTTCTGGGCGTTGGGCTCAAGTCCCGATACATAATGGGCAGCGAAAGAATCGCCCCACAGCAGCACATCGGTGGCAAAGCCCGTTGTACGGGTGCAGTCGGCGAGATTCCAGTCTTCGATGCGGGTCCCGTTTTCGTTGAAGCAGATGCCGTTGCGCCAGTCGCCGACCCGGATACGTTCGGTCGAGAAGTCCGGGAACCGTTGCGGGAAACCGTTGCCCAGTGCACCGGCCAAACCACCGGCGCACAGCAGCGCGATGGCCGTCGCCGAAAAAGCGAAGATAGGCAGCGGTGCGGTATAGGCTCGTTTCTGGCGGAAGGGCTGCTCGACATATTTCCAGGAGAATGCCGCCAAGGCGAAACTGGCCACCGTCATCGCGACAATCGTTGGCACACCGACGGTCTTCAGCGAGAGATAATGGACGAACGAGTTGATCGGCCAATGGACGAGGTAAAGCGAATAGGAAATCAGGCCGACCCAGACCAGCGGCGCCAACCGAAGCACGCGAGTGGCGACAGGTGCCGGCCTGTCGGCGTTATCCTGGCCAGCATAGATCAGCAGTGCTGTTCCGATGCAGGGGAATAGGGCATTGTAGCCGGGAAACGGATCGCTGTCCGAAATCATCACAAAGCCAAACGCAATCAGGGCAAAGCCGGCGAGGCCGATCAGTTCCACCGCCAGCCGACCGGCTGGGACCGGAGGCTTCCGCAACATCAGCATGGCGCCCAGCGCCAGCTCCCATATGCGCGTCGGCAAGAGATAGAAGCCTGCCGTCGGTGCCAGCGAGGTTGCTATGACTGCCAGGGCAAAGCTGCCGACGGCAGGCTTCTATCTCTTGCCGACGCGCATATGGG
>NZ_RZRP01000448.1:0-5133 GCF_003997795.1 Mesorhizobium sp. M7A.F.Ca.US.005.03.2.1
CGGAGATTTGTATAAGGTACAGGTAGGGCAGTAGGGCAGTAGGGCAGTAGGGCAGTAGGGCAGTAGGGCAGTAGGGCAGTAGGGCAGTAGGGCAGTAGGGTGGCATTTCGTGAGCGCGACTTTCCGCGCACATACTGCCCTACTGCCTTACTCCCCTATTCCCTTATCTACCTGCTCCGCCGCCGCTCCGATGCCGGCTGGAATGCCACGCGGGCGTGGTACTTGCAGTAGGGACCGGTTTCGGCGGCATCGTTGCCGCAGAAATGGAAGTCCTCTGAAAGCGGATCGCCGTTCGGCCATTTGCAGGTCCGCTCGGTCAGCTCGACCAGCTGCAGATGCCGCGAGATCGGCAGCACGACATTTTCGACCGGGCGGATGTAATGGCGTGCCACGGGTTCGGCGTCGAACTGCGTCTGCAAAGCAGTGGCGCCGACCGATGTCGTGACATGGCGTGCCGTGGTTACGGCGCGTGATACCGATTTCTGGACGGTCGATCCTTGCGCTGCCTTCTTCTGGCGTGCCGGCGTGGCGGTCGAGCGACCGCGGCCCGACAGTTTCAGCCGATGCACCTTCCCGATGACCGCATTGCGGCTGACCCCTCCAAGCTGCGCAGCAATCTGGCTTGCGCTCAGACCCTCCGACCACAGTTTTCTCAAGAGTTCTACCCGCTCGTCAGTCCAGTTCATGAGACCGCGCTCCTCTAAGCGTGCGGCAATCGGAATCCTTCTCCCGACCCGGCAACATTTGCCAGGGCAGACACCACATATATCTGGTGATTAGGTCCGCCGCACGAAATCTAGTTATTTCTCGACTACAACTACTCTATGCGCTGACTCGGTGACAAGAGTCCCAAGTGCAACACGAATCGGTTTTTTCGGTTTTCCCCAACTTGCCCGGTCGCTTATGAGCCGGCGTCCCGTCGGGGGGCTTGCCGCGCGCCACTACGCGACGTTTTCGTTGACTTCATGGCCGAAAAACAGGATAAGCCGCACAGGCCGCCGCTTTGGCGGCTTTTTTGATTTTCCGGTACCGGAGACGCATATAATGAGCGGTTCGGCGCTTTACGAGACCTTTGCTCGCGCACCCCTGGCCTTCGACCACGGGGAAGGCACATGGCTGATTACCGACAAGGGCGAGCGATATCTCGATTTCGCCGGCGGCATCGCCGTCAATTCGCTGGGCCACAGCCACCCGCACCTGGTCGCCGCACTCACCGAGCAGGCAGCCAAGCTGTGGCATGTCTCCAACCTCTACGAGATCCCCGGGCAGAGCCGGCTTGGCGAACGGCTGGCCGACGCCACCTTCGCCGACAAGGTGTTCTTCACCAATTCCGGCGCCGAGGCGCTGGAATGCGCGATCAAGACGGCGCGGCGCTACCATTTCGTCAAAGGCCATCCCGAGCGCTTCCGCATCATCACCTTCGAAGGCGCCTTCCATGGCCGCACGCTGGCGACCATCGCGGCTGGCGGCCAGTACAAGTATCTCGAGGGCTTCGGCCCCAAGGTCGAAGGTTTCGACCAGGTCGGCTTCGACGACATTGACGCCGCCGAAAAGGCGATCACGCCGGAGACGGCCGCGATCCTGATCGAGCCGGTGCAGGGCGAGGGCGGTATCCGCCCGGTGCCGACGCAGTCGCTGAAGCGGCTCAGGCAATTGTGCGAGCAGCACGGCCTGCTGTTGATCTACGACGAGGTCCAGTGCGGCATCGGCCGCACCGGCAAGCTGTTCGCACATGAATGGTCGGGTGTAACGCCCGACATCATGGCGATTGCCAAGGGTATCGGCGGCGGCTTCCCGATGGGCGCCTGCCTTGCCACGGATGAAGCGGCGGTCGGCATGACCGCCGGCGTGCATGGCACCACGTTCGGCGGCAACCCGCTTGCCATGGCGGTCGGCAACGCCGTGCTCGATGTCGTGCTGGAAGACGGCTTCCTCGAAGATGTCCAGCGCAAGGCGCTGCTGATGAAGCAGGGTCTGGCGTCGGTCGCCGACGAGTTTCCCGAAATCATCGAGGACATCAGGGGTGCCGGGCTGATGCTCGGCCTCAAATGCGCCATGCCCAACACCAAGGTGAACATGGCCTTGCGCGACCAGCACCTGTTGACGGTTCCGGCCGGCGACAACGTCATTCGCCTGTTGCCGCCGCTCACCGTCACCGACGCCGAGATCCATGACGCGCTCAACCGCATCCGCGCCGGCGCCAAGGGCCTGGCGGAGGCGATCGCTTCCGCCGCGGCGAAGTAATCCCGGAATCATTGCTGATGTCAGTTCGCCATTTCGCCGATCTTTCCACCGTTTCCGAAGGCGACCTGCGCTTGATGCTGGACGACGCGGTGGTGCGAAAGGCGCGGCTCAAGGCCGGCGAGCGCACCAAACCGCTCGAAGGCAAGGTGCTGGCGATGATCTTCGACAAGCCGTCGACGCGCACGCGCGTCTCCTTCGACGTCGGCATGCGGCAGCTCGGCGGCGAGACCATCATGCTGACCGGCACCGAGATGCAGCTCGGCCGTTCCGAGACCATCGCCGACACCGCCAAGGTGCTGTCGCGCTATGTCGATGCGATCATGATCCGCACCACCTCGCATGAGCGGCTGCTGGAATTGACCGAGAACGCCACCGTGCCGGTGATCAACGGACTGACCGACGATACCCATCCCTGCCAGCTGATGGCCGATATCATGACCTTCGAGGAACATCGCGGTCCGGTAGCCGGCAAGACCATCGCCTGGACCGGCGACGGCAACAATGTGCTGCATTCCCTGCTCGAGGCCTCGGCCCGGTTCCGCTTCAACCTCAACGTCGCCGTTCCCGAAGGCAGCGAGCCGGCGCAGAAGCATATCGATTGGTCGCAGGCGCATGGCGGCAAGCTGCACTTCACCCGCTCGCCCGAGGAAGCCGTCGACCAGGCCGACTGCATCGTCACCGATTGCTGGGTGTCGATGGGCCAGGAGCATCGCGCCCGCGGCCACAATGTGTTCTCGCCCTACCAGGTCAATGCCAAGCTGATGGCGAGAGCCAAGCCGGACGCGCTGTTCATGCATTGCCTGCCGGCGCATCGCGGCGAGGAAGTGACAGACGAGGTTATCGACGGACCGCATTCGGTGGTCTTCGACGAAGCCGAGAACCGGCTCCATGCCCAGAAGGCCGTGCTTGCCTGGTGTCTAGGCGCTTGAGGTGTCTGGGCGCTTGATCCCTGGGAGCTTGATCTGCGGGCGTGTGATGCCTATTTGCGCCGCATCACGCAAATCAAGCGCGTTTCGACGCATGCGCCCCGGAGGGCGGCATGGCCGCGCCCTGGAGCTTTGTCATGTTGGAAACCTATCAAGTGACTGAACATCACCCCAAACTCGGTGAATTCGGCTATGCCGGCGACGATCACGTCGTGCCGTTCGAGGTCGGCCCTCTCGACGTGCGCGGCCGCACGGTCCAACTCGGGCCAATGCTGGACGCCATCCTCAGCCGCCACGATTATCCCGAGCCGGTCGCCCGCCTGCTGGCGGAGGCCTGTGTGCTGACCGTGCTGCTCGGCACTTCGCTGAAGTTCGAGGGCAAGTTCATCCTGCAGACCCGCACCGACGGGCCCGTCGACATGCTGGTTGCGGATTTTTCCACGCCCTCGGCGCTGCGCGCCTATGCGCGTTTCGATGCCGACCGGCTGGAAGCGCTGGTCGCGGCGGGCGAAACCTCCCAGCAGACGCTGCTCGGCAGTGGCGTGCTGGCGCTGACCATCGACCAGGGCGCCCATACGCAGCGCTATCAGGGTATCGTCCAGCTCGATGGCGAGACCCTGGAAGACGCGGCACGCACCTATTTCCGTCAGTCGGAGCAGATCCCGACGGATATCAGGCTGTCGGTGGCCAAGCTTTTGACGCCCGGTCCCGGCGGCGCCCGCGAGCAATGGCGCGCCGGCGGTATCCTGGCGCAGTTCCTGCCGCAGTCGCCCGAGCGCATGCGCGTCCCGGACCTGCCGGGCGGCGATGGCGATCCGCGTGAGGAGATCCACGATCCGGTCGACAATTCCTGGCAGGAGTTGCTGGCTCTGCTCGGCACCATCGAGCCGACCGAACTGATCGACCCGACGATCGGCGCCGAGCGGCTGCTCTACAGGCTGTTCCACGAGCATGGCGTGCGCGTCTTCGGCGGTGTTCCGGTCGCCGACCAGTGCTCGTGCTCCAGGGACAAGATCCGCGGCATCCTCGAGGGTTTTTCCGCCCAGGAGATCAAGGACAGCACCGAAGACGGCGGCATCCACGTCGCCTGCGAATTCTGTTCGAAGCAATATGATTTCGACCCGGCGGAATTCGCGGCCCAGTAGAGTAGAAACCACGCCTCACCGGTCGCTCCGCGGCCGGTGAGGCGAAATCAATTCACCGTCCGCCGCGTCCCCGGCAAGTCCAGCGAAAACGCCGGAATGGCGATGTCGAACGTCTCGCCCCGCTTGTTGCGCATCGTGTAATGCCCGACCATGATGCCGGACGGTGTCGAGAGCGGGCAACCGGATGTGTACTGGTAGCTGTCGCCGGGATTGAGTTCGGGCTGGTCGCCGACCACGCCGGGGCCGCGCACTTCCTCGACCCGGCCGGTGCCGTCGGTGATGTGCCAATATCGCGACAGAAGCTGCACGAAATCGTCCGACTGATTGTCGATCGTTATCTGATAGCCCCAGACATAGCGGTTCTCCGAGGGATCCGAACGGTCCTCCAGATAGAACGGCCTGACCTGCACTTCGATGTTGCGCGTGACGGCGCTATACATAAGCGGCTCCAAAAAACGGTTCCAGCGGAACTTTCGGCGCTCCGTGCGGTTAGGTCAACCGATCGAAGCCTCCTCTGGCCGGCCTCGCGGGCAGGTGCCGACAAAGAATGTCATTTAAGTGACATATGACAATGATGGTGTGCGCGGACTGGTGACGCGCGACTCGGGCGCTCTGCTGAACTGTTGAAACCGGCCATCTTGCGGACCGGTTTTCCTGGAGTGACCGGACCTCGATGCAACTCACTCTCATAGCCGCCACGCTTTCAACCGTCCTCATCCTCTCGAATCTCGCCAGCATCGTGCTCGCCGCGTCGCGTCTGAGACGGCGTCGCACCATTGCGCCGCCGGCCGGCAAGCCGCGGCCAGTGTCGATCGTCG
>NZ_RZRP01000449.1:0-5115 GCF_003997795.1 Mesorhizobium sp. M7A.F.Ca.US.005.03.2.1
GGCCGCCGATCGGAATGCGGAACTGGCCCCCGCCGCCGCCGAGTCCGCCACCGCCGCTGTCGCTGCGGTCGTCCTCGATATTGTCACTCTGACGACGGCCCTTCCAGAGCATGGCAACTCCTCGTACAGCAAACCTCCCCGTTGCTCCGGGGCGACAAACAATTATCCCAACGGTTGCGCCAAGTCACAGCATTTTTCGATGGCCTTTTTGGCCACACGCGTTGCCTTGCGGCCAAGTTCGTTGTGGCGAGCGGCTCGGCGTGGCAATCGTCCCCGTGGCCTACAGCCGATCACGTAAGCCCGACAGAGAGCTAATCTTCCTGCTTGGCGCCGGCGCTCTTGCCGTCGGAGCTCTTCGAACGCTCCTCGAAACGCGCCGCGCCCTTTTTCAGCGGATGGCCGGTTTCGGCTTCGGTCTTGCGCTCATCCCTGGCCGCCGCCTGTTTCAGTCCCTCGGCTGCCTGCTTGCCCTTTGCCGCCGGCGTTTGTTCGATGCCCATCGTTTCCTCCCTTTCGCGCGCCAATCGCACGGATCTGGTGCAAACGTGTCTGGCGTGCGACGGTTCCGGCGACGCGGGAACTCTGGCGCTCAGCGCGCCGTCATCGCCTTGCGGAAGGCTTCCAGCGTCTCGGCGCTGACATGGTGCTCGATGCCCTCGGCATCGATGCGCGCTGTCTCCGCACTGACACCGAGCGAGCGCAAGAAAGCTTCCACCGTCTGGTGGCGGATGCGGCTTTCCTCCGCGACTTTGCGGCCGGCTTCGGTCAGGAACACGCCACGATAGGGCTTTCTCGACACCAGACCGTCGGCGCACAGCCTGGTCAGCATCTTGGCCACCGTCGGCTGCGCGACGCCGAGCCGTGCGGCGATGTCGACCTGACGCGCCTCGTTGCCGTCTTCGATCAGGTCGGCGATCAGTTCGACATAATCCTCGACCAACGCACTGCGGCGCGCTTCGCGCTGCTGCCGGAAGCCCTCCGAATGAATTTCGGCGTCGAGCAGCGGCTCGCGCGGAACTGGTCTGTTCTTCAGCACCAATACGCGCTCCTCCCAAGACTATTTGCCATCCATGCTTTCATAGCACGGGCTCTGATTCTTCAGGCCGTTTATTTGCATTCCGCCACAGGTGCAACCGGGGCTTCCGATTGCCGTTTCACCCGATGACCGCCAGCCGGATAAAAAGCAACGACAATGAAATATAGCATATTGCATAATGTTGAGCCATGGCATAGCTTAAGGCAACATCGTCCAGTCTCGCGGAAAGCCCTCCTTCATGTCTGAAGCCGAAGCCACAGCCTCCCGTTCCTCATGGCGGTTCGCCAGGCCCGACGAGGACGAGCAGCCCAGCCTGCGCGAAGTCAATTCCTCTATCGCCGTGCCGAACTCGGGCGTCTGGTTCCGTCGCCTGTTCGCCTTCATGGGTCCCGGCTACATGGTCTCGGTCGGCTATATGGACCCCGGCAACTGGGCGACCGACCTCGCCGGCGGCGCCCAGTTCGGTTACACGCTGCTGTTCATCATCATGCTGTCCAACCTGATGGCGATCCTTTTGCAGGCGCTGGCGGCACGGCTCGGCATCGCCACCGGCCGCGACCTCGCCCAGGCCTGCCGGGCCTATTATCCCCGGCCGGTGAACTTCGTGCTGTGGATCGCCTGCGAGCTGGCCATCATCGCCTGCGACCTGGCCGAAGTCATCGGCACCGCGATCGCATTGCAGCTTCTGTTCGGCATTCCGCTGATCGGCGGCGCCATGCTGACGGCGCTCGACGCCTTCCTCGTGCTGCTCCTGATGAACAAGGGGTTTCGCTATCTCGAAGCCTTCGTCATCGCGCTTTTGATCATCATCTTCAGCTGCTTCGCCATCCAGATCTTCGTCGCCGCCCCGCCGGCCGGTTCGATCCTGCATGCCATGTTCGTGCCGTCGTCGGAAATCGTCACCAATCCGGCGATGCTCTACATCGCCATCGGCATCATCGGCGCCACCGTCATGCCGCATAATCTCTATCTGCACTCCTCGATCGTGCAGACCCGCGCCTATGAACGCACCGACAAGGGCAAGCGCGACGCCATCAAATGGGCAACGACGGACTCGACCATCGCCCTGATGCTGGCTTTGTTCGTCAACGCCTCGATCCTGATCGTGTCCGCGGTCGCCTTTCACAACACCGGCCACCAGGACGTCGCAGAGATCGGCCAGGCCTTCGAGCTGCTGTCGCCGCTGCTCGGCCTCGGCATCGCCTCGATCCTGTTCGCGGTGGCGCTGCTGGCTTCCGGCCTGAACTCGACGGTGACGGCCACGCTCGCCGGCCAGATTGTTATGGAAGGCTTCCTGCGCCTGCGCATCCCCAACTGGGCACGCCGGCTGCTGACGCGCGGCCTCGCCATTATCCCGGTGGTGGTCGTCACCGCGCTCTATGGCGAAAAGGGCACCGGCCAGTTGCTGGTGTTCAGCCAGGTCATCCTGTCGATGCAACTGCCCTTCGCGGTCGTCCCGCTGGTGCAGTTCGTCTCCGACAAGAAGAAGATGGGCAATCTCGCCATTCCGCGCGGCGTCGCAGCCCTTGCCTGGGTGGTCGCCGCGATCATCCTGGTGCTCAACTTCAAGCTGCTCTACGACACCATGTTCGGGGTCGGCTGAGTTCCGCTTCGCCTGGAAACCGGCTGCCCTCTGCGCAGGGGGCAGCCTCGCGACAAATCGGCAATCCGCGCTATGTTTTCCGGCATCATGACCCGGATCGAAGACATCAGGAAATTCTACGCGCGGCTGCTGGCCGCCAATGCCGGCTCGCCCGACCCACGTCTGGAAGCGGCTTTCGCCGACGTGCCGCGCGAAGCGTTTCTCGGTCCCGGGCCGTGGACGGTCGTCGCCGGCAACGGCAAGATCAGAACACCAAGCGCCGATCCGGCTCATATCTATCAGAACGTGCTGGTGGCGCTCGACGACGACAAGGGCATCAACAATGGCGAGCCATTCCTGCACGCCATGTGGATTGGAAAGCTTGAACCGAAACCCGGTGAGGCGGTTTGCCATATCGGCGCCGGCACCGGCTACTACACCGCCGTGCTGGCCCGGCTGGTTTCGCCAGGCGGCATCGTCACCGCTTTCGAACTCGACGAGAAGCTGGCCGATCTGGCGCGTCAAAATCTCGAAGCCTATGGCAATGCGACGGTGGTACATGGCGATGCCGTGACGACGCCCCTGCCGCCATCCGACATCATCTATGTCAATGCCGGGGTCGCAGCGCCCCCGGCCGGATGGCTGAAGGCGCTGCGGCCAGGCGGCCGCATGATCTTTCCCTGGCGGCCGGCCGAGCGCGTCCCGCTGGCGGTGATGGTGACACGCACGCAAAAAGGCTTCGCCTGCGATCCGTTCATGCGGTCGTGGTTCATTCCCTGTGTCGGCGCCTCGGTCGCGGACCCCGCGGCGATGATCCCCACCGGCGAGCAGGCCGCGCGCAGCCGCTCGATCTGGCTGGCGCAGGACAGGGCGCCGGACGACACCGCCACCGCCATATCAGGCGATGTCTGGTTCTCGTCGGAAAATCTCCACACCGAGCCTCGCAAGCAACGGTGATTTTCCAAAATTTCGTCCTGTCCTGTCGGACCGGTGGCTCGTCGCCCGTCCTTGGGCTGAAGTCCGCCACGACGGCGTGGACCGAAGAACGGGAGCATTGGAATGAGAAAGATTATCTCTGCGACATTCGTCAGCCTCGACGGCGTCATGCAGGCGCCCGGCGGCCCGCAAGAGGATCCGGTCGGCGGCTTCAAGTTCGGCGGCTGGACCTTCCATTACTTCGACGAGGCGGGGGGCGCGGCGATGGATGAACTGTTCTCCAAGCCTTTCGCCCTGCTTCTCGGCCGCAGGACCTACGATATCTTCGCCGCCTACTGGCCATATCAGAAAGATCCGATCGCGGATGCCTTCAACCCTGCGACCAAATATGTCGCGACGCATCGGCCCGACACCCTCACCTGGCAGAACACGCAATCGCTCGGGCCTGATATCGTTGCGGAGTTGCGCCGCCTCAAGCAGGAGGATGGACCCGACCTGCTCATCCAGGGATCGGGCAACCTGATCCGAACGCTGCTCGCCAACGGGCTGATCGACGAGATCCGGCTGATGGTCTTCCCGCTGTTGCTGGGTAACGGCAAGCGGCTGTTCGGCGACAGCGCGATCCCGGCCGCCTTCAAGCTCATTAAGTCGCAGGCAACCGGCACCGGCGTCATCATGGCGACCTACGAACGCGCGGGCGAGGTCAAGGTCGGGTCGTTTGTCACGGGAGAGCCGTCGGAAGCCGAGCTCGAGCGGCGCAGGAATTGGAAGTAGCAGGACCTGGGTTCCTCGCCCCACGATGAAAGATCGACCCCCACTCCGTCGAGCTTCGCTCGACACCTCTCCCCCGGTTGACGGGGTAGAGGAACGGCGCGAACCTACCTCAGCTGGCACCTTTCCTCTCCCTCCGGAGGGGGGAGAGCGACGGGGGAGAGGAACCCCAGTTCTGAGAAGCTTCAAGCAGCGACTGGTCGCCGCGCCAGCCCTTCCCGTATATGCCGTGCGAATTCCTGCGCCGCGGGCCCTACCCCATGCCTCGGCAGATGCAGGTTGATGGCAAAATTCGGCAGCGGCGGCAGGCCGGACTCCGATGGCAATATGTCGAGATCGGCTGGCACCGTGGAGGCCAGCCAGGTGGTGACGGCGAGGTCGGAGCGCACCGTCGCGGTCGTCGCGTCGATGTTGCCGTTCTCGAACACGGTGCGCCACTCCAGCCCATGCTCACCGAGCGCCGCCAGCACAGCCGGCCGGAAAGCGCAGGTGTCGGCGACGATCGAGACCGGCAGCGGCCGCTTGGCGCGGGCAACGCCGCCCTTGGCACCGACCCAGACCAGCCGGTCAACGACGAGGCATTCGCCGGCCGACGGGCCGGCGCATTCCTCGATCACGGCAAGGTCGATGGTCCCGGCCGCAAGGGCAGCAGTCAATTCTGGCGACGAGGCGCAGACCAGCGATATCTCGACCTGCGGATAGGTCTCGGCATAGGTCTTCAGCACCGGCGCCAGCAAGGTGCCGACAAGGTCGTAGGGCACGCCGAGCCGCACCTGGCCGGCCACCGGGC
>NZ_RZRP01000044.1:0-16162 GCF_003997795.1 Mesorhizobium sp. M7A.F.Ca.US.005.03.2.1
GGTCCTCCTCGATCACCGGGCCAGCGTCGTTGGCAATGTCGTGCCGGACCATGACGAAGGTGAGCGGGCCGGTGCGGCCCTGCTTCTCCTCGATGGCGGTCAATGTCGAGCGACGGCGGATGCGGTCGCCGGAGCGGATCGGCGCTATGAAACGGACATCGCTGGCAGCCCACATGCGGCGCGGAAGCGGCACCGGCGGCAGGAAGCCGCCTTTGGTGGGGTGCCCGTCAGGTCCGAGTTTGCGCCTGTCGGCAATATCGGGCGTCAGGCACCAGTGCAGTCCGGGCGGGGCCGTGCTCCCGGCGGTTTGCGCTGCGTGGTCCCCGAGCGTGGCGTCAAAGCTGGCCAGCAGGCGCGGGGTGACAACATCCTCGACCTCGTGGGTGCGTCCAACCCATTCCTGCAGCGTGCTCGTGTCCAGAGTCATGGGCTCCCTCGTCAGGCGGCGAATTCGGACCGGATCCGGTCCGTGTCGGCGCCAAGGGCGGGAACGCTTGGGACCGTTGCGAATCCCTCCGACCGCCCTGCCGGCATGGGCACGGAGATGCGCCTGCCGTCCGGCAGCGCCACCTCTGTCCGGCGCAATGCCTTGTGGCGCGGCAGGTCGTGCATAGCGCTCACCCGGCCCCAGGCGATCTGCGCACCGTTGAGACGGTCGATGGCCTCTTCGCAGTCGATTGCCGCGAAGATCGGTTCGATCTCGGCGTCGAGCGCCGTGCGGTTGGCCACCCGCCGGGCATTGGTGGCGAAGCGTTCGTCGGCGAACAAATCCTGCCTTTGCAGCACGATGGTGCAGAAGCGCTTCCATTCATTGTTCTGCTGGATGGACACGACCACGCTGCCATCCCGACAGGCATAAGGTCGATAGGGGTAGATCGAAGCGTGTGCCAAGCCATATCTCTGCGTCTCGCGGCCCGCATATTCGTAGTGGAGCAGCGGCACGGTCATCCAGTCTGCCATGGCGTCGAACATGGCGATTTCGACAATGCGGCCGCGCCCGGTCTTCTCGCGCGCCAACAAGGCTTCGAGGATCGCTGCATGCGCATTCATTCCGGTGGCGATGTCGGCGGCGGAAACCCCGATCTTGCTCGGCGTGTCCGGCGTGCCAGTGACGGCACAGATGCCGCTTTCCGCCTGCACCAGCATGTCGTAGGCGCGCATCGCGGCGTAAGGCGTGTCCTGTCCGTAGCCGACGATGTTGATGGCAATCAGCCGGGGGAACCTTTCCGCAATCACATCGGCGGAGAGGCCGAGCCTGTCGATGGCGCCCGGCGCGAGATTCTGCACGAGAACATCCGCGCGCGCCACCATCCGCTGCAGGAGAGCGAGGTCGTCCTCGGCTTTCAGGTCGAGAACCGCGCTTTCCTTGCCGCGGTTGAGCCAGACGAAGTAAGCCGACATGCCTTCAACGGTGGAATCGTAATGACGCGCGGTTTCGCCTTCCGGACGCTCGATCTTCACGACGCGCGCCCCGGCATCGGCGAGGCGAACCGTGCAGAGCGGAGCGGCGACCGCCTGCTCGATCGAAACGACGAACAGACCCTCCAGCGGGCGGGTGCCGTCAGACATTGCGCTGTACCCCCGAGCGCGCCAGCACGCCTGGTTTTAGCCGCTCGTTCTTGCCGTAGTCCTCGGCGGCGTGGAAGAAAAGCCGCGGCGTGCCGTCCATGTCCTCTAGCCGCTTGCTATAGGCTTCCAGATAGGCCTTGCGGCCATCGTCGCCGACACGGCCCGGCATATAGGCGACGAAGGGCGGCAACACGTCGAAGCCTGAGTAGCGAAGCAGGCCATTGTGGATCGGCCACAGCACCGTGAGGATGTCGCCATCGATGCCATCGGGCGCATAGGTGTCGGCCGATGTGCCCGTGGTGGCGGCCACCATGGCGAGCTTTCCCTTGAACATGCCGGTGTCGTATTTGCGCCCCGGCAGATACGCAAAACCGCGCGCGAACACACGGTCGGCCCAGCCCTTGAGCATTGCGGGCAGTCCGAACCACCAAACCGGGAACTGGAACAGCACGAAGTCCGCTTGTTTCAGCTTTTCGATCTCGGCGATGATGTCGGCTGAAAGCGCGTCGGCCTCGTACGCCGCGGTCTGCTCGCGCGGCAGGCTGAAAAAGTCCGGATCGTTGCGCTCGCCTGATATGTCGCCCGGCCCTGCGACAGGATTGAAACCCATCGCATAGAGGTCGCTGACGACCACATCGTGACCTGCGCGGGTCAGTGTTTCCACGGCCATATCCTTCATGGCGCCGTTGAAGGATCTTGCTTCCGGGTGGGCGTAGACGATGAGGACGTTCACGGCGGCAACTCCTAGTAGGAACGCGGCAGTCCAAGCACGTGCTCGGAAAGGTATGACAGGATGAGGTTGGTCGAGATCGGCGCGACCTGATAAAGACGCGTCTCGCGGAATTTGCGCTCGACATCGTACTCTTCCGCGAAACCGAAGCCGCCATGCGTCTGGATGCAGACATTGGCGGCTTCGTTAGAGGCGTCGGCCGCCAGCATCTTGGCCATGTTCGCTTCGGCACCGGGGTTCTTGCCGGCCTCGTAGAGGTTCAGCGCCTCGCGCACCATCAATTCGGCCGCGCGCATGTTGGCGTAGGCCCTTGCGATTGGGAACTGGACGCCTTGGTTTTGGCCGATCGCTCGGCCAAACACATGCCTTTCCTTCGCGTAGACGCTCGACTTTTCGATGAACCATTTCGCATCGCCGACGCATTCGGCTGCGATCAGGATGCGCTCGGCGTTCATGCCCGAGAGGATGTAGCGGAATCCCTTTCCCTCTTCGCCGATCAGGTTTTCGGCCGGCACGCGCAGGTCGTCGAAGAAGACTTCGGTGGTGGCATGGTTCATCATCGTGCGGATCGGCCGGATGGTGAGGCCCTTGCCAACGGCTTCGCGCATGTCGACGATGAGGACGGAGAGACCGTCGGCCTTCTTCATGCCATCCTTGAGCGGCGTGGTCCGCGCCAGAAGCAGCATCAAATCCGAATGCTCGGCGCGGCTGGTCCAGATCTTCTGGCCCTTGACTACGAAATGATAGCCGTCGAGGCGAGCAGTGGTCTTGAGAGCGCCGGTGTCGGTGCCGCTGGTCGGTTCGGTGACGCCGAAGGCCTGCAGACGCAATTCTCCCGCGGCGACCTTCGGCAGGTATCGTTGCTTTTGGGCTTCAGAGCCGTGGCGAACAAGCGTGCCCATCGTGTACATCTGGGCATGGCAGGCGCCGCCATTGCAGCCGGCGCGCTGGATTTCCTCCAGCACGGCGGCGGCGGCCGAAAGCGGCAGGCCCGAGCCGCCATACGCCTCCGGGATCAGGATCGAAAGCCAACCAGCCTCCGTCAATGCTTCGACGAACTCGCGGGGATAGGCCATGTCCCTGTCGAGCGCGCGCCAGTATTCTCCGGGAAAGCGCGCACACAGCCGGGCGACGGCATCGCGAATGTCCTGATAGTATTCCATGGGGTTTGTCCGGCTTTCGTCGTGCTGCGGGCCTCACTATCGCGCCGCCGCGTCCTGTCAGCAACGCAAAGCTGGCGTGAGCAGACATAACGGAATTCGAATGCTTACAGCGAGGGGCCGAGGAGTTGGCCAACCCAGATCGCCCGCCCTACGAGGTCCTTGGCGATGTCCTCTATTGCTTGTCCGGCAAACCGCGCCAGCCGAGAGGCAGGTCGGTCTGCCGGATATGCAAGGATCAGGCGGCGCACCGGCACGGGATCGATCAGCGGCGCGGCGGTGAGCAGCCCCGCGGTTACATCGGCATGGATAGGAGCGAGCGGCAGGATCGTCCAGCCATGGCCGTTGCGCACTAGGTCCTTCAGCGCGGCGTAGGAATCCGCCTCGATGCCGACATCGAGCGTGATGCCGGCATCCGTGGCACAGCGTTCTACGATGATGCGCAGACCGTGCTTGATGCTGGGCAGCAGCAGGCGCTTGCCGGCAAGCGAGGCGAACGATACCGCGCGCACGGTTGAAAACCCCGCATCAGGCGGCCCAATCAGGAAGAGATTTTCCAGAAGCAACGGGCGCGAGCGCAACGAACGCGCCATGCGCGGGTCGTACAGCACGGCGACGTCCACCTCGCCTCGGTGCATCCAGTCGAGCAAATAGCCGGTGTAGGCGCTGACAAGCCTCAGCTTCGCCTTGGGATGGTTCTTGGCGAAGGCGGCAGCCAGCGGCAGCGAAATAATGTCCGCGACGGTGGGTGGCAGACCGATGGCCACTTCACCGGTGAGCGGCGCGTCGGCTGGCGTGGCCGTGGCACGGATCTCATCGATCTCTGCCATCACGCGCATGGCGTGCGTCAGCACCTGCTTGCCCTGCTCAGACAGCACCATGCCGCGGCCGTGGCGCACGAACAGGGCAAAGCCCAGTTCCTCCTCCAGCATGCGCACCTGCCGGCTGAGGGCAGGCTGCGCGATGTGTAGCCGATCGGCAGCCTTGCTCAGGCTCCCGAGTTCGGCGACGTGGATCAGCGTACGCAGTTGCGATAACTCCATAAGCTATCGAATATCATTATATCTGATCACAAGAAAGAGACGACGATTAGATCGGATAGCCGAGATAACCTGATGCCAATCCAAATCTCGGAGTTCCAACGTGACGGCGAGCGTAGAAGCAAAACATCCGGAAACAGCAACGCCTGGGGCCGCTCCGGCGGCGTCTGAAAAGCAGTGGCCAGATCAGGTCTATGATGTGCTCAAGGCTGCCGGCATCAGCCACATGTCTTATGTGCCCGATGCTGGACATACGACCCTGATCCGACGCTTCAGCGCGGATCCCGAGGTCGTCGCCAACGTGCTGACGACGGAAGAAGAGGGCATCGCCGTCGCCGCCGGCTCCTGGCTCGGCGGCAAGCGGAGCGTCGTGCTCATGCAATCGTCAGGGGTCGGCAACTGTATAAACATGCTGTCGCTTCCCGTGCAGGCACGCTTCCCCTTGCTCGTTCTGGTGACGATGAGAGGCGAATGGGCCGAGTTCAACCCCTGGCAGGTGCCGATGGGGCAGGCGACGGAAGCCTCGCTGAAATCGATCGGCCTCAAGGTGCTGCGCGCCGAGACTGGTCCAGACCTCGTGGAGACGGTGGCTCAGGCAGCCCTGATGGCTTTTGACGCCGATCAACAGATCGCGGTGCTGATCGGGCAGCGCCTGCTCGGCAAGAAGAAGTGGTGAATGAGATGAATTTACCGACAATGGACCGCCGGGTTGCGGTGAAGAAACTCCTTGACGCCCGCGACGGCGCATTGGTCGTGACCGGTCTCGGCTCGCCGACCTACGACGTGCACGCCGCCGGTGACCGCAACGACAACTACTATCTCTGGGGCGCCATGGGGGGTGCTGCACTGATCGGTCTCGGGCTTGCCCAGGCCCAGCCCGACAAGCGGGTCATGGTGATTACTGGTGATGGGGAACAGCTCATGGCGTTCGGCTCGCTGGCGACGATTTCGGTGGCGCGGCCCAGCAATCTCGACCTGATCGTGCTCGACAACCAGCATTTCGGCGAGACGGGCATGCAGTCGAGCCATACCGGTCGCGGCATCGGTTTCGACAAGGTCGCGGCCGCTTGCGGGTTTTCGAAAACCGCCGAGTTGCGCTCGCTGGAGGAGGTCGACACGCTGTGTGAAGAGCTGCGTCGCCCGGCCGAAGGTCCACGCCTTTTCGTGCTGAAAATCACCGCCGAGAACCTGCCGCGCTCGCTGCCACCGCGCGACGCGGTCGAGGTTAAGAACCGCTTTCGCGCTCATCTGGGCTTTGCCACTTGTTGAGGACCGATATGGCGCTGGTCAGTTTCCAGAACACGGTCGGCGGTCGGCTGCAATCGACAGCCGATACATTCGAGAGCCATGATCCGTTCACCGGCAGGCCCTGGGCGCTGATCCCGCGTGGGGGAGCAGCCCAGGTGGACGCTGCCGTGGCGTCCGCCAAGGCGGCATTCCGGTCGAAGGAATGGGCCGGCATCACCGCCACTGCGCGTGGCAAGCTGCTCGTGCGGATGGCCGACCTGATCGCCGACAACGCGGAGCGCATTGCCGCCATCGAGACGCGCGACAATGGCAAGCTGCTCACCGAAATGACGGCGCAGCTGCGCTATATCCCGGAATGGTTCCGCTATTTCGGCGGTCTTGCCGACAAGATCGAAGGGGCGGTGCTGCCGATCGACAAGGCTGGCATGTTCGCCTTCACCCGCCACGAGCCGCTGGGTGTCATTGCAGCCATCGTGCCCTGGAATTCGCCGCTTTTGCTTCTGACCTGGAAGCTAGCGCCGCTGCTGGCGGCCGGCAACACCGTCGTCATCAAACCGTCCGAACACGCATCGGCCTCGACGCTGGAGTTCGTGAAACTGTTTGCGCACGCTGGGTTCCCGCCAGGCGTGGTCAACACCGTTACCGGCATGCCGCTCGATGTCGGCGTGCCGCTCGTTGCCCACCCCGACGTCGCCAAGATAGCCTTCACCGGCGGTGAGCCCGGCGGGATCGCAGTCTATCGAGCGGCTGCCGACCAGCTCAAGACCGTCACGCTGGAGCTTGGCGGCAAATCGGCCAACATCGTCTTTGACGACGCCGATATCGAGAGCGCGGTCAACGGCGCGATCTCAGGCATTTTCGCTGCCGGCGGCCAGACCTGCATCGCGGGTTCGCGCCTGCTGGTGCATCGCAAGATCCATGACCGGTTCGTGGAGGGCGTCATAACGCTGGCGGCCAGTGCTCGATTGGGCAATCCCGCTCTGGCCGAGACGCAGGTGGGGCCGATCACCACGCAAGCCCAGCGCGAGAAGGTGCTGTCCTATCTCGGCATAGCACGCCGCGAGGGCGCACTATGCGTGCTCGGTGGCGGCAAGCCTGCGTCCAGTGAACTGGCCGAGGGCTGGTTCGTCGAGCCGACCATCTTCACCGGCGTGAACAACACCATGCGGATCGCGCGTGAGGAGGTGTTCGGGCCGATCCTGTCCGTCATCCCCTTTGACGACGAGGACGAGGCCTTCGCCATTGCCAATGACAGCCCCTATGGGCTGGCGGCCGGGATATGGACCAGCGACATGGGCCGGGCGCTGCGCGGCGCGGCCGTGATGGAAGCGGGAATGGTCTGGATCAATTCATACCGCGCCGTCTCCTATATGGCGCCCTTCGGCGGCTACAAGAGGAGCGGTATCGGTCGCGAGAGCGGGCAGGAGGCCATCAATGCCTATCTGCAGACCAAGACGGTGTGGATAGATACGGCGGGCAAGACCGCCAATCCCTTCGTGATCCGATAGGGTAGGCTTCGGTGGGAGAATTATCCTTATCCGTGGCCAAGCTCGGCACACCGCTCACTGAGACGGGGGTCGACTTATAATGATCGAGGGATTGGACATGAGACAGGCAGGAAAGGTGGCTGTTGTCACAGGCGCGGCGCGCGGCATCGGACGCGCTTGCGCGGAACGGTTTCTGGCCGAGGGCGCGAAGCTCGTGCTTGGCGACATCGATGCGACGGAACTGAGAAAATGTGCCGTGAAAATCGGCACCCCCGACAGCGTCCTGGCGGTCGTTACGGATGTCAGCAAGAAGGAGCAGGTCGATGGGCTGGTTGCGGCGGCGGTGGCGAAGTTCGGCCGTGTGGACATCATGGTCAACAATGCCGGCATCGCTCCGGTCCAGGACTTTCTCGACATCACAGAGGCGGACTACGACAGGGTTCTCGCCGTCAATCTGAAGGGCGCGTTCTTGGGCACCCAGGCCGCAGCCCGCCAGATGATCGCGCAGGGTGGAGGCGGTGTCATCATCAACATGTCGTCGATCAATTCAGGCCTCGCCAATCCACGCGTCGCCACCTACGCGATCTCCAAGGGCGGCATGAACCAGGTCACCAGTACCGCGGCTGTTGCCTTCGCTCCCCACGGCATCCGCGTGGTCGGTGTCGGCCCGGGCACCATCGCCACGGACATGGTCATGGACGGGACATTCATCGATTCGGAAGAAATGCGACGGGCGGTTCTTTCGCGCACACCGCTCGGCCGCCTCGGCACGGCAGCCGAGATCGCCTCGGTCGTGGCGTTCCTGGCCAGCGACGACGCTTCCTACATCACCGGCGAGACGATCTACCCCGACGGGGGGCGCCGCGTTCTCAACTATACGGTCCCGATCAAGGAGTGAGAGAATATGGGTAACTTCGATAAGCTGCATCATCTCTGCATCGTCGTGCACGATATCGACAAGGCCCAGGCCTATTACGACTCCATCGGCATTGGGCCATGGGAATCCTATCCGCCGCTGGCGGAGTACGAAGAACTCGAGGTCCCAAGTCCGAAGGGTTTCCATGCCATGCAATACCGGATCTGCAACCTGCCGAACGTCCAGCTGCAACTCTGCCAGCCGAGCCATGATCCCTCACTGCAGCGCATCCATCTCGATACCAAGGGTGAAGGCGTATTCCATATCGGCTTTGAGGTCCGCGATGCGGATGCAGCCGAAGCCAAGGCGAAAACCGACGGGCTTTCCGTGCTGATGCGCGGGCGCCGGGAAAACCGCACCGGCTTCACCTACTACGACACAGCCGAAAAGGCAGGCGTGATCCTGCTGACGCGGGCGACCAATCTGCCTGGCAAATGATTCCACCAACGCAAAGGATTGGGGAGGTCGATGAGGCCCAGGAACGACGGGGCCGTCAGCTTCCCCGCAATTCCTGAAGCCGGTCGACCAGGAATTTGCCGCTGGTGATGATATGCATTTCCAACAGGCCGACGGCGCGCAGCGTATCCTTGGCTTCGCACAGGTCGATGAGTTGCCAGTGGTCGCGGTCGGACTGGGCCTGGATCTCGGTTAGCGTCACCATCATGCGTGTGTAGCGTTCCAGCTGCTGGTAGATGCGCCCCACCAGTTCGATCGTCGCCTTGCGGCCGGACGGCTGGTAGAGCGCGGCGTGGAAATTCCAGTTGAGCTGGTTCGAGTACTCGCCGGTCTTGCCCTGCTCCTGATGCTGTTTTGCGCGCTCGCGGGCCAGCGCGAGGTCGGCCTCCGTCATCCTTGGAATGGCCAGGGCCAATAGCCATGTTTCGATCCGGGCCCGCAATTCGTAGAGCTCGAGGATCTCGTCCAGGGAAATGGAGGTGACGACGGCGCCCTTGTGGGAAACCAGCGTGACGAAGCCTTCCGAATGAAGCTGATGCAGCGCCTCTCGCACCGGAATTCGGCTGACGCCGAACTCGGTGGCCAGATGTTCCTGCCGCAGCTGGAAGTTGGCCTCGTATTCGCCGATCAGGATCTTCTGCCTGATGGCATCGGCGACCTGGGTCGAGATGGTTTTCTTCTGTACGAGCATGAATCAGCCTAGGGCGGCCGCCTTGTTTGTCGACTGGCGCCGTTTTGATTGAAGAAGTGGACGCATAGCACCGTTGTCACTGCGATGCCATGTCGCCCGTTTCGCTTCAGTAGACATGTTCCTCGATAGGCTTATTGCTGGCGATCCGTTCGTAGCGGAAGGCCGAAAGGTCGATGGAGCGGTACTCGCCGTAGGCAATGAGGTCGCTGACGCCCGACCCGGTCGCCGCCGCATGCATCATGCCGTGGCCGCTGAAGCCGGTGGCCAGGATGAAGTTCGAGACCTCAGGATGCCGGCCGATGATGCCGCTGTGGTCGAAGGTGTTGTACTCGTAGAGTCCCGCCCAGGCGCGCAGCATGCGCAATTGCTCGAAGCCGGGCACACGATGGGCCAGCGCCGGCCAGATCAACTCGTCGAACAGGTCGTAGTCCACATCCAGTCCAAAATCGTCCGGCTCGTTCTCGCGCACCGGCGGAACACCGCACAGGAAGAGCTGACCTTCCGGCCGCAGCCAGAGGCCGCTTGTGTCGAAGATGAAGGGGCAGTTTTCGATCCTTGCCGGCGTTTCGAAGACGAAGACGCAGCGCTTGCTCGGGACGACCGGCAGTTCGGCGCCGGCCATCCTGGCAATGCCCGCGCTCCATGGCCCGGCCGCGTTGATCACCGTGCCGGCGGCAAGCCGGTCGCCATTGTCCAGCAGCACTTCACCCACCTTGCCGGAAGATGCCATGGTCAGTCCGGTCACTGTCGCGGCAAGATAGTCCACGCCCTGTGTGCGCGCCTTGCGACGGAATGCTTGCATCAGGCCAGGACCGTCGAACCAGCCTTCGCTGCCAAGGCCAAGCGAGCCAAGCGCGAGATCGTCCGTGTTGAGCCACGGGAAGCGTTGCGCCAGATCGACCTGCTCGATCAGTTCGGCGTCGACGCCCATGCTGCGCTGAACGCGGTTCTTGGCACGCTGCGCGTCGGCCCGCTCGGGCGTCGCCAGCACCAGATAACCGGGCTCATGCAGGCCGATGTCGGCCAACTCGTCGCCAATTGCTAGCCGCGTCTTCACCTGGCGCAGGAAGTCGATGCTGAACTTCGACATCGCGATGTTGGGCGCCGTGCCGAACTGCTGGCGGATGGCGCTGGTCGACAAGGAAGACGAGGAGGCCGTGTAGTAGGGGTCCCGCTCGATCACCGCGATCCTGCCGTCGAAATCCGGGTTGGTTGACAGGAAGTAGGCGATCGAGCTGCCGACAACGCCTCCGCCAACGATCACCACATCATAGTTTGTGCCCATTCCAATCGTGTTCCCTATTTCGAATATCATCCGTGGCGACCAAGGATTGGATACTTTCCTCTATCGACCCACCTCCAGGATGAGACATACCCCGGTCTTCGACGCAGAAAAAGGGGTTTGACGCGAAAGTCAGAATACATTATCCAATCTGTAGCAAATATCTTACATGCCGAGGATTGTTCCGTGGGCCTCATCGCTCCCCGTCTCGACGTCATCAAGCCAAGTCCGAGCATGGCGGTCACCGCGCGGGCAATCGAAATGCGCTCGGCCGGCATCGACGTTATCAGCCTGAGCGCCGGCGAGCCGGATTTTCCCACGCCTCCGCACATCGTCGAGGCGGCCTACGAGGCGATGCTCAGGGGGGAGACGCGCTATACGGCGGTCGACGGCACCACCGCGCTGAAGAAGGCGGTGGCCGAAAAATTCAGGCGCGAGAACAGCCTCGACTACAAGCCTTCGCAAATAAGCGTCGCGGGGGGCGCCAAGCAGATCATCTACAACGCCCTGCTGGCAACGCTGGCCCCGGGTGACGAGGTGGTTGTCCCAGCGCCCTATTGGGTTTCCTACACCGATATCGTCCTGCTCGGCGAAGGTAAGCCCGTGGTCGTTCCCTGCACGGAGGCGCAGGGCTTCAAATTGACGCCGCAAGCCCTGCGAGCCGCGATCACCGGGCGCACCAAGTGGCTTCTGCTCAACACGCCATCCAACCCGACAGGCGCCGTCTACAGCCGCGACGAACTCGCTGGCCTCGCCGAAGTACTGCTCGACCAGCGCCACGTCCACGTGCTGACCGATGACATCTACGAGCATATCCTGTTCGATGGACGTACCTTCCATACCATCGCCGGCGTCGAGCCGCGGCTGAAGGACCGTACGCTCACAGTGAACGGGGTATCGAAGGCCTATGCCATGACCGGCTGGCGGATCGGCTATGCCGGCGGGCCGGAAGCGCTGATCCGCGCCATGGCGACCGTGCAGAGCCAAAGCACGTCGAACCCGTCATCCATCTCGCAGGCCGCGACCATTGCCGCTCTGGAAGGTCCCCAGGACTTTCTTCGCCCTCGGGCGCTCGAATTCCAGGCTCGGCGCGACCGCGCTCTGGAACTGCTGCGCAAGATTCCCGGCCTCACCTGCCAGACGCCCGAGGGCGCCTTCTATCTCTATCCCAACTGCTCGGGCCTGATCGGCCGTCGCCGCCCCGACGGCACTCCCATCGGCAGCGACGACGACTTCTCGCTCTACCTACTCGATCAGGCGCGAGTCGCGGTGGTGCAGGGCTCTGCCTACGGCCTGTCGCCGCATTTCCGCATTTCCATAGCCACGTCGATGGACCTGATCGAAAAAGCGATCGGACGCATCGCCGAGGCTGTCGAAGCGCTGCGGTAGGGCCGGCGATGGATCTCGAGCTCGTCCAGAAGCTGATCGAATTTGTCTCGCGTTCGCCCATTGCCGAACTGGAGATCGAGCGCGACGGCGTTCGCGTCCGCATGTCCAGGCCTACGGCGTCGGCGCAATCCGCGTCGCAGGTGCAGCCTGGGCCTGACGTAACGGTCCGTTCCCCAGATCAGACGTCGACATCTCTGCCCATCGCACGCCATTCGATCCGCGCGCCGCTGACGGGCGTGTTCTACCGCTCCGGCACCGAAGGCGAACCGCCGCTGGTTGCCGTTGGCGATGTGGTCGCGGAGGGGCAGAAAATCGGTGTCCTCGAAGCCATGAAGACGTTCAATGTCGTGGAATCCGATCGCGCTGGGCGGAGCGTCCAGATCGCGTTCGACGACCATGCAGCGGTGCAGTCCGGCGACGTGCTGTTCGTGCTGGAAGATGAGGGCTGAGGGCGATGTTCGATACCGTCCTGATCGCCAACCGCGGTGAAATCGCGCTGCGCATCCTGCGCGCCTGCCGCGATCTCGGATTGAAAACGGTGGCGGCGCACTCGGAGGCCGATGCAAGCCTTCGCCATGTCGCACTGGCGGACAAGGCGATCTGCATCGGACCGGCTGCCGCGACGGAGAGCTATCTCAACATCGCCGAGATCATCGCGGCCGCGCAACTCACCGGCGCGGGCGCGATCCATCCTGGCTATGGTTTCCTTTCGGAGAACGCCGCCTTCGCCGAGGCTGTCGAAAACGCCGGCCTCATCTTCGTCGGGCCATCCGCGACGGCGATCCGTACCATGGGAGACAAGGTCTCCGCCAAGCGCACCATGATAGCCGCCGGCGTTCCCTGCGTTGCGGGCTCGGAGGGCGCGCTGCCGCAGGATGAGCAAGAGGTGCGCGCCATTGCAGAGGCAATCGGCTATCCGGTCATCGTCAAGGCAGCGGGTGGCGGGGGCGGGCGCGGCATGCGTATCGCTCGCGATGAGCAGGCTCTGATGGAAGCCGTTTCCATGGCGGTGAAAGAGGCGGACCGGGCCTTCGGTAACCCGCAAGTCTATCTGGAAAAATTCCTCGAGCAGCCGCGCCATATCGAGATCCAGATTCTGGCGGACAAGCACGGTAGGGCTGTCTGGCTCGGCGAGCGGGATTGCTCCATGCAGCGCCGCCACCAGAAGATCATCGAGGAGGCGCCGGCGCCCGGCATCGCCCGCGAGGCGATTGGCGAAATCGGCGACCTCTGTGCCCGCGCATGCCTGACCATCGGCTATACAGGCGCTGGCACGTTCGAATTCCTCTACGAGGACGGGCGCTTCTCTTTCATCGAGATGAACACCCGCGTGCAGGTGGAGCATCCCGTCACCGAGCTCGTCACCGGTATCGATATCGTGCGCGAACAGATCCGCATCGCCCGGGGCGAGCCGCTGTCGTTCAGCCAGGAAGACATCCGCATTCAGGGCCACGCCGTGGAATGCCGCATCAACGCTGAAGATCCCTACAGCTTTCGGCCGCATCCGGGCCGGGTCGAGCGCTGGACGCCGCCCGGCGGTCCCGGTATCCGCGTCGAATCGCATCTCTACTCCGGCTACACCGTGCCGCCGCACTACGATTCGCTGGTGGCGAAGCTCCTGGCGCATGGCGCGACGCGGGCCGAGGCTATCCGGCGCATGCGCGGGGCGCTGGGCGAGATGGAGGCAGTCGGCATCGCCACCAATGCGCCGCTGCACGGTATCCTGATGGAGGAGCCCGGCTTCGCCGCCGGAGGCTTCGACATCCATCATCTCGAACATCTCATTGAAGGCGGTCTGCTCCAGGGACGAGGCTGCGATGACGATTGAGGAGATCGAAAGGCTGACCGCCTGGTGCGCAAGCGCCGGCATAGGCGAGATCGAAGTGTCGGAGGCCGGCTTTTCGCTGCGGCTGCATATGCAGGCCGTTGTTGGCGAAACACCTGCGGCTGCGGCCGAAGCGCCGGTGCCCGAAACGGTCTTCAAGGGCGTGCGTGCGCCCGGAGTCGGCGTGCTCCGTATTGATCATCCAACGACCGGCCACCCTGTTGCCGGACCTGGCCAGACGGTCCGCAAGGGCGAGACGGTCGGCGTGCTGCAGGTCGGCCCATGCCTGAAGGCCGTGCTCGCGCCGGCAGACGGCGTGCTCGGCGCGGCACTGATCAAGGACGGAGCGGTCGTCGGTTACGGCACGCCGCTCTACGAACTGGTGTGAAGGCAAAGGCTATGGTTCGAACCACTGAGGAAAGCGCCGTGCCGGCCGAAGGATTGCAGGTCGATATCAATTCCGACATGGGGGAGGGTTTTGGAGCCTACAGGCTCGGCGACGATGCGGCTATCCTCGACATCGTCAGCTCCGCCAATGTGGCCTGCGGCTTTCATGCCGGTGACCCCGAGATCATGGCGGCCACGTTCTCGATGGCGCGCGACAAGGGCGTCGCCGTTGGCGCGCATCCGAGCTTCGCCGATCTGTGGGGGTTCGGACGCCGCGTAATCCCGCATTCCATGGATGAGATCGAAAGGCTGGTCGCCTACCAGATCGGCGCGGCACAGGCGCTCTCCGCCTATGCCGGCCACCCGATCCGCTACGTCAAAGCGCATGGCGCGCTGGGCAATCTTACCCAGACCGATCGTGGCGTCGCCGAAGCGGTGACGCGCGCGGTCAAGGCCGTCGATCCCGGCCTGATCTGCCTGGCCATTGCGCTCGGCTTCCAGGACAGGATCGCGCGTGACGCTGGCCTGGCGGTCAGGTCCGAAATCTTCGCCGACCGCGCCTATACGGAGGAAGGGTTTCTTGTATCGCGCAAGCTGGAGGGCGCCGTCATCCACGATGCCGAGAAGGCTGCTGAACGGGTCGTGCGGATGGTCAAGCAAGGCGCGATCGAGACGCTTTCCGGCCAGATGCTGCAGACGCCGATCGATTCAATCTGTGTCCACAGTGACACGCCAGCGGCCGTCGCCATCGCCGCGTGCGTCAGGAAACGACTGGAGGCGAGCGGCGTCAGGGTCAGAGCGTTCGCGGCCTGAGCGCGGCCGAACGGGTTACGCGGCCGCGCCGAGGGCACGGCCGCGTCCGTTTCAGAACCAGACGTCGCTGAGGCGATGGCCGCGTGGATAAGGGTCTGTCGGGTCGAGGCCATATTGGCCAATACTGGTGATCCAGGCCTGTCCAGCGATGGTGACCACGACCGCGTCGCGGTCGCCGACGTGCGCATTGGCGATCACGCGGGAATCGAAATGGGTCCCGATGATCGACCTGTTGCGGAACAGCTCGCCTTTGGCGATCTGGCCCTTTGCCGACATCACCGCCAGTCGCCCGGTGGTGCCGGTGCCTGTCGGCGAGCGGTCGAGCCTGCCATGCAGGCATACCGTGCCGTTGATGCTTTCCACGCGCCCGTCGACGCGCTCGATGGGACCTTCGAAAATCACGTTGGACACATCGCGGATCTTCGGGTTCTCCGGATGCACGACAACGAGCTGCTCGTTGACGGCTTTCTTGATGCGTTGGCCGATCAGCGACATCTGGTGTGCCTCGTCGGGTTTGACAGCGAACCCTAGTGCGCGCGCATTGACATGGGCGAAAGTCATGCCGCCATAGGAGGTGTCGACGGTGATCGTGCCAAGTCCCTCGACTTCGACTGGCGTGTCGAGGTGGACTGCGAAAGCCGGCACATTGGTGAACTCCACCTGCTTCACCTTGCCATTCTCGCAGAGGCAGCGCACCTCGATCATGCCTGCGGGTGCCTCCATGCGCAGCCGCGTCTCGGGTTCCTTCATAGGCACCATGCCCGTCTCCAGCGCCACGGTGGCGACGCAGATGGTGTTGGAGCCCGACATGGGCGGGTATTCAGTGCTTTCGAGGATCACATAGCCGAGGTCGGCCGAGCGATCGCAAGGCGGCAGGATGATGTTGGCGTTGACGTAGGGCGCGCCGCGCGGCTCGAAGAGAACGAGCCCGCGTATGTCATCCATATGCTCTTGCAGATACTCCTTCTTTTCGAACATGGTCTTGCCGGGCACGTCCATGATGCCGCCGGTGATCACGTTGCCGACTTCGCCCTCGGCATGGCAGCCGACGACCGTGAACGTTCTTGACCAGCGCATTTTTCTCCATTCCCCTTTATGATCATAGCTTCACTTCATACGCCGCCGAGTCCTCTCTCGAGAAAACGGTCGAGCTGTTCGATCTCCTGGGC
>NZ_RZRP01000450.1:0-5110 GCF_003997795.1 Mesorhizobium sp. M7A.F.Ca.US.005.03.2.1
ATCGTCTTCCAACCCGGCCGGATAAATACGGCCGTTGGCGTAGTAGGCGTTGCAGACCTCCGTGGTGATGGTGAAGCCCGGCGGCACCGGCAGCCCCAGGCTGCACATCTCGGCCAGGTTGGCGCCTTTGCCGCCCAGGAGATTCTTGTCGCTGGCACGGCCCTCCGCCGCACCATCGCCAAAGGTGAAAACCCATTTGGTCATGCATCGCTCTCCGGTTGCAGGAGATTGGAAAGATTGGCGAAACGGAAAGTTCCGCCGGTCCGCCCTTGGAGCGATATGATGCTGCAGTGCGAAAGGCAAGGCGTCGGCAAAGCCGCCCGGCCACTACAATCGATTAAGCAAAGCCGTGCCTCAGGATGCGGCAAAAAGACTTGCTATGCCGGGGATTCTGGAGTAGAACATACAGTGAACAAAGAGATGGCTATGAAACTGTCCGGAAAACTCGACTATCTGGAAATGCCGGCTACGGGCGGGACGCTGGACCGGCTGAAGGCCTTCTACAGTTCCGCCTTTGCCTGGTCGTTCACTGACTATGGGCCGACCTATTCGGCCTTTGCCGAAGGCCTGGACGGGGGTTTTCAGGCCGACGCCGCCGAAGCGCCATCAAAGCCGCTGCCGGTGCTCTACAGCAGGGATCTGGAGGCGACCCTCGAGGCTGTCGAAAACGCCGGCGGCACGGTCGTCAAACCGATCTTCGCGTTCCCTGGCGGCCGCCGTTTCCACTTTGCCGATCCGGCCGGCAACGAGATGGCGGTGTGGTCCGAATAGCCAGCTCGTGCCGTCTGGCGGCGTTGCTTTTGCTGCCCAAACAGGCGTTCTCACCACCATTCATGGGGCATTGTGCTTTTTGGCTGCTCTGCTAATAACGCGCCGCACAAGCGACTCTGACGGCAATTGGGGCGTCGCCAAGTGGTAAGGCATCGGTTTTTGGTACCGACATTCCCAGGTTCGAATCCTGGCGCCCCAGCCATCCCGCTCAGGTCCGTTCCGGACACTTAGGACCGAGAGTACCTTTGCGATCTTCCATGAAGCCGATCGGCTAACAGTTCGATTGTGTCATAAATTCAGATGAGCCAAAGCCATCGCGGCAAATTCAGGTCTTGCACATGATCTGGACAGTGTCGCCTTGAACATCTCCTTCTTTCCATACATAGGTCGGCCGGGTGGGTGGCGGCTCAACATGGAACTTCAATGAACCTTCCTATCTTCGCCATCAACCTCGATCGCGAGACCCAGCGCTGGAGCGAATTGCTCGCAAGCGCCGAAGCGGCAGGCCTGACCTTGCAGCGCATTGCCGCCGTCGACGGCCGTGCGCTTGCCAAAGAGGCCTGGACGGAGATCGATCTGCCAGCCGCACGCAAGCTGAGCGGGCGCGACATCCTTTCCGGCGAATATGCCTGTTACCGCAGCCATATCCAGGCGCTGGAAACGTTCGTGGCCGGTGGCAGCGCCCATGGGCTGATCGTCGAGGACGACGTCCTCTTCAGCGAAAACACCATGCGGCGCATCGAGGCCATCATCGCGGCGGTGCCGGATTTCGACGTCATCAAACTGATCAACCATCGCATCAGCTTCTTCATGCGCGCCGTCGAGACGGCGGAAGGCGACGAGATCGGTCGTGCGCTGCATGGCCCGCAAGGCTCGGCCGCCGCCTATCTGGTGACGCGGGAGGGCGCGCAGGGTCTGTTGTCGGCGCTCGCCGTCATGAAAATGCCATGGGACGTCGCGCTCGAACGCTTTTGGGATACCGGCCTGAAGGTCTATTCCGCCCGCCAAAACGTGCTTGGCTTCGCCGCCAGCAGCGAGATCTCCGGCATAGCCGGTCCCTCGGGAAGCTACAAATCCGCAAGGTTGGGGGGGCCGAGCCGGCTACGTGCCGGGGTGTTGCGGGCCGGTGACGAGCTGCGCCGCCTGCATCACGTCCTGCTGCGGCCCCCTTTGCCGCGAGATACCCTGGACTATGCCAAGGACAACGCGCCGCGCCACACCTTGCTTCTGTTGCTTGCGGCACTCGCCATTCTGGCCATGGTTTCCGCGGTGTGGCGTGAGGCAGACACCTACCGCTATGCGGGCCTGGCGCTGGCCCTGGTCGCGGTCATCCGCTGGTTCAGGGTGGATCTGTGGACCTACAGCAAACCACTGATCGGTTGGGTCGGCTTCCTGTGTCTGGGCTGGTCGCTCTATGTCTTCATACGACTGGCGATCGTCTATTTCGGCACCCACCAGTTGGGTGGCGCCGAAGGCATTTACATGTTTCCGCTGTTCTATGCGACGACCGGATTCGCCTTTCTGCTGTTTGTCAGGCAGCCCGCACGGCTGGTCCTCTGGTTCATGATCCTCAGTCTTGTCTTCCTGGCGGCGGACACCGCCTGTTCGAACATGTTTCAGGATATCCAACCGGCCCCGTGGCTTTTCAACAATCCCATCCACGCGTCGGTGGCGGCCGGTTTCATCTTCCTCTGCACGCTGCAATTCATGGCTTACACGGCCCAGAGAACGGACCTCGGGAAAGCAACCAAGAACCTTTATTGGGCGCTGTCGACAGCCGTCCTGCTGCTTGCCGTCGTCAATATCATCGAGATGCGGTCAAAGGGCGTGTGGCTTGCGCTTGCGCTTGCGCTGCTCCTGTTGACGGTCATGACCCTGGCGAGAGGCCATCGCCGCGAACTGTTGGTTTCGGGTGGCGTGCTGGCGATCGTGGCGGCCGGCATTGTCGCAACACACAACATCTTCTCGTCCACCGCCGGCGACACCATGACCTTCGTCAAAACCCTGGTTCCGGATGTGTTCAGGCATGGCGTCCTTCCCGCATTCGACCGCGCCATCGCGAGCGATGCGGTTCCGCTTGCAGCCAAGGAAAGGCTGATGCTGTGGGCGGATGCGATCGATATCTGGAAACGCCACCCGATCTTCGGAGCCAGTTCCAGCTGGCTGACCGAGTGGGAGAACAGAACCTATCATCCCATGATCTTAAACGTCTTCCACAATGGTTATCTGGAAATTGCCGTGCGCTATGGTCTGGTCGGACTGGCGTTCTTTGCCTTTCTCTACACCTGGTCGGCCAGGCAGGTTCTGCTGGCCATGCGAGCCAAGCTTGTCGCTCCGGCCGCATGGTCCTGCTACATCTCCACACTGGTTTTCTTCGCCCTCAGCATCCTTACCAATTCCAACAACCGGCTGGCCATGGGTGAGGCCTTCATGTGGTTTGCCGCGGCGTTCGGCTTCTATTGTTTTTATGTTCGCCAGCAGAAGAACCTTGTCGCGCCGCGAACCTATTTTTAGGGCCTAACGGCGCAGCACGTATCTGATCAGCCGGTTGCGGCCAATGCACCTTTGAGGCCCCGCTCAATTTCCCGATAATCGGGAAAGTCGATGCCAAAATCCACGGCTTATCGCCGGCAACCCGTTTGTTACGATCGACACAGATCACAGACGGGGGTTGTCACGGATATGCTGACGGACAGGCAGGCACGCGAAGCGGTGGAGCAGTACCGCGAGGAAGGATATGCGGTCGTTCGACAATTCGTCGACGGCGACGAGATGATCCGGCTGAAGAAGGAAACCGATGCGGTCTATGCCGAAGGCCTCAAGCATCACGCCACCTTCCGGCACGGCAACCTGAATTTCCAGATCCTGCCTGAATCGGACTTTGGCCAACGCTATGTGCTGCAGGCTTACTGGTTTTCCTGGATGAATTCCTATTTCGAGCAGTTCCGCCGCAATCCCGACTATCTGAAGCTGCTCGAGGGTCTGATCGGTCGCGACATAAAACAGATCGCCCAACAGCTGCACTGGAAGCCGCCCGGCGCCAATGTCACGGGTTATCGCTTCCACCAGGATCTGCGCTTTCGTAACCAGGCCGCCTTCGACAATGTCGCCGACGCCACCGTGACAACAGGCCTCGCGGTCGATCGGGCGACGCTGGACAATGGCTGCCTTCAGGTCGTGCCCGGCAGCCACAAGCTCGGCTATCTCGGCCTGTCGGACGAGGGAACCGGCGAGCTGATGAAGGGTCTGACCGCCGAAGAAGAGTTGCGCAAGGTCGGCATCGACCCGGCGACCATCGTTCCGCTGGTGCTGGAGCCGGGCGATCTTGCTTTATGGGGGCTGCTCACCGTGCACGGCTCCTCGCCCAACAGGTCACAGCACGACCGCGCCTTTGCACTGTCCAGCTATGTGCGGGCGGATACGACGCAACGTGGCGAATGGGCGTTCAGGGACGGTGTTTCGGTGCCGCTCGGCAAGACGCCGGCATTGTGCAAATACGAAAAGCTCTTCGAGGAGCCGGGACCGATGTACGACACCACCGCCTGGTGGAAATGACGCTGCCGCGTCGGGCGACGGGGGCAGCAGGGGCCTGGCGTTCGCGCCAGGCCCCTGACGGCGTTGGCCGGCAATCCGGCAGCATTTCATGCGGTGAAGTCGGCCGACAGTTCGCGGATCAGGAAATCGACGAACGCGCGCACCTTGGCCGCAATATAGGTGCGGTGCGGATAGAGTGCGTAGATCGGGCTGGAGCCGGGGCGAAACTCATCCAGCTGCACTTCCAGCCGGCCGTCGCTGATCGCAGCATCGACCAGCAGGCTGGGCAGATTGCCGATGCCGAAACCGGCGGTGGTCATCTGGTAGGCGGCCTCGACGCTGTTGGTCGAGATGCGCCCGCCGACAGCCGCATCGAAAGGGCCGTCTGGTCCGATGAAAGGCCATGTGCCAAGCCGCTTGGCGAAATTGCTCAGCACGCAGGAATGGCTTGCCAGCTCATCCGGGTGGACCGGGCGGCCGTTTGTGTCCCAATAATCGGGCGTGGCGCAGACATAGTTGCGAACTTCCCCAAGCCGGCGGGCAATCAAGGCGGAATCGGCCTGACCGCCGAAGCGGATGGCGACATCGTAGCCTTCCTCGACAATGCCGACGACATAACGCGCGGTGAGGTCGAACTCGATCGTGGTGAGCGGGTTCTCTTCGAGGAATTTCGGCACCAGCTTGGTTATGCGCGTGTGGCCCAGAACATTGGAGCAGGAAACCCGGATCAGGCCGCGCGTCTCCTTGTGCAGGCCGCGCGTCGAATCCTGCAGTTCGGAAATGTCGTCGAGCAGGATGCGGGCAC
>NZ_RZRP01000451.1:0-5090 GCF_003997795.1 Mesorhizobium sp. M7A.F.Ca.US.005.03.2.1
TCCGCGCGCCTCGCGGCGCAGGAATATGCCGGAGCGCCGGGAATCGACAACCGTCCGCGACAATGTGGCGCAAAGAAATCCAGCCCTCAGCCGACCGAACAGAGCCTCGCTGCGGGCCTGATCCGGCACGAAGGCAATCCCGCCGGTCGTGGCCAGAAGGATGCGCAACGCATAGATGGCCGCCTGCTCTCCTCCGGTGACGAGCAGGCACGGGTCGAGGCGGATGAGGCCGATGGCTGGCTGGCTGGCGAAGCCATCGATCAAACCGGCTGCGCTGGCGCCAAGCTGCCTGCGCTCGAGGGCGGCCTGGCCCGCGAGCATCAACATGCCCTTCACATGCTCGACACTCTCGCCGGCAAGTGCGGCCCGCACACGCGGCCGCTCGAAAGCCGCGTCGACATTGGTCGGATCGTCAGCCCAGCCGACATTTTGACGGCGCAGGACGTCGCGCAATACCGCGCGCCGCACGCCGAGGAGCGGCCGCACGATCCAGATGCGCCAGTCATAGAGGGTGGCCGGTGCCATGCCGGCAAGTCCCCGGCCGGCCATTCCGGCATGGCCTTGGCCCTCGTCCCGCGCGTGCCGCATCAGCACCGTTTCCGCCTGGTCGTCGGCGGTATGGCCGGTGAGGATCATGCCGATGCCTTCCGCTTGTGCCGCCTCGGCTAGCAGCCGGTAGCGCGCCTCGCGAGCGGCGGCGGGCAGACCGGTCGATGGCTTTGGACCCGACCATGTCAGGATGCGGTGTGAAATTCCGAGCCTGGCGCACAGCTTCGCCACTGTTTGCGCTTCCGCAGCCGAACCGGACCGCAAACCGTGGTCGATCGTCACCGCCAGCAGCCTGGTTGCCGGCGCCCTACGTTCGAGATGGTGTTTGAGAAGAAGGAGCAGGGCGGTCGAGTCGCTGCCGCCGGACACGGCCGCAACAGCGCCGCTGGTAAAATCGATATGCGAAAAAGGGTTAGTCGAAAGGTCCGGCTCGGTGTCGAGCATGATGCATGTCGCCCAAAAGTGATCCCGGTTTCAGGACAACGACATGTATGACAAGGATCAGCAGGCAGCCAGAGCCTTCTCCTGCTTGACGCGTTCCTTGAGCGCGCTGGAAATATCGGGGTAGCGCTTGCCGACCTCGCTGAAAGTGGCGCAGGCAACGTCATGCTGCTTGAGGCCGACCAGCGACACGCCGAGCTTCAGCAACATGTCGGGAGCTTTCTTGGCCTTGGGGTAGTCCTTGCTGGCGGCAAGGAACGTCTCGGCCGCATCGCGGTATTTCTGCTGGCCGAGCAATGACTCGCCCAGCCAGTAATGCGCGTCCGCTGCTTTCGCATCCTTGGGGAAGCGGGCGATGTGGTCGCGAAAACCCTGCTCGGCGGTGCCGTAGTCGCCCGAGAGGATGAACTGGTATGAGTTGCGGTAGAGCTCTTCCGGATTGTTGGTGGCGGGCAACGCCGCGACCACCGTATCGGATTTGCCGGCCTTGGGCGCCGCCCCGGCGACTGGCGCGGTATCCTGCGCCGGCGCGGTCGATTGTGTGTTGCCGCCGGCATCGATGACATTGCCGTTCTTGTCGACGGTGATGCTGCCGAAGGTCTTTTCCGGCGCTCCCGTACCGGGAATAACCTTGCCGGGGTCGCCATCCGGAGATTCGACGATGACGTCATCGACCGTCTTGCCGCCTGCCGATTGATCGTTGGCGGGCTCGGCGCCGGCATCGGCCGGCGCCCGTGTTGCCGGGGCCGCCGCCACGTTGTTGTCGGTGCCGGTGGTGGCGTCCGATTTCTTCTGCGCCGGCGGCTGCCCGCCTTGCGTGCCGCCACCTTCCAGCTGCTGGAAGCGGAATTCATTATCTTCCTGCTGCTTGCGGATCTGCTCCTGCATTTGCAGGACCTGGAAATTGAGTTCCTCGATCTTGCCGTTCATCTGCCGCAGCTGCTCTTCCAGGCTGGTGACAGCGGTAGGATCGGACTGCACCAGCTGAATCTGGTCCGGTTTCTTCTTTTGACCAAAAAAGCCGGGCAATTCGATACTGGGAAGATGGAAGGTAAAGCCGCTGTCGGTTGATTGCCCTGTGCCGCTCGCCCCGGTGCCGCTAGCCAGGGCGGTGACGCCTGATAGGAGCAGCAGCGCAAGCGTGCCGCTCAGAACCGATCTCAAATGCATGTGCCTCTCGCAGTGATTTCGTTAGCTTGTCCGCGCCTTCCAATCAGAATGGGACCAGCCAAGCGCCCTCGGCTCATAGCAGGAGCCGAGACTTCGGCCAAATTTTGTTTCGGGCATCCGGATATGAAAAAGGCGGCCCCAAGGCCGCCTTTCGCACAAGTATGTTGCATTTTTACCGCTAGACGGCCACGCGTCCTTTGACGCGCCGGTCCATGATGCCTCAGGAGCCAGCGCCGCTAAGCGTAGTGACCGCGCGGCGATTCTGCGACCAGCAAGAGATGTCGTCGCAAACCGCGACCGGACGTTCCTTGCCGTAGGAAATGGTCTTGAGACGGCTGGCCGAGACGCCCTTGGCGACAAGGAAGTCACGGGTAGCGGCTGCGCGGCGGGCGCCGAGCGCCAGATTGTATTCGCGCGTTCCGCGTTCGTCGGCATGGCCTTCGACGACGATGGCATACTGCTTGTACTGGTTCAGCCACTGTGCCTGGCGCGAGAGCGTCGTCTGCGCGTCGGCACGGATCGAGGTCGAGTCCGTATCGAAGAAGATGCGGTCGCCAATGTTGACGGTGAAGTCCTGCGCCGATCCGGGTGTTGCGGCGCCGGCGCCGTTAAGGCCAAGATCGGCCGCGTTGTTCGGCGTCTTTTTCGAGGCGCAACCGGCGATGGCGAGCATCGCCACCAGCGCGATCATGACCGGGTTTCTGGTAAGTGCTGCAATACGGCCCATGCCGCCTCTCCTTCGTAATTCGAGTGGTCTAATTTGAGTGATTTCGTTGATCACCCAGTAACCACGTTTGGGTTAACCGGCATTCAAGAAACACGGTTAAATTTTGGTTTAAGCTGCCCGTCCGCAGCCATTGGCCATGAGCCACAGTTGGCGCGGACCCTAGGCGGAAATACGGCCAAAACGCGACAAAGAGATGGAAAAGAGGAATTGAAGAGTTGGGGAATTGAGGAACTGAAGAGAGAATTCACTTCAGCTTTTCTCTCAGATTGATCAGCATGCCGTAGATATGGGCATAGGATCGCAGCCAATCGTCGTGTTGTGCCTGGCTGATGTATCCAAGGTCGAACGCATAGGAAATTCACGTCTCCACTTCGCTGCATGACCCCATTGCCATCGAAATGAACCGCGCGAATTCGGGTTTGGAGTGAGTCTGCTTGGCAAATCCCTCAGCCAAATTGGCGCAGATTCCCTTGCTGGAGCGGCGCAACTGATCAGCCAGTGCGTATTGCTCCATTTTCGGGAAAGCGAGCGTAGCTTTATGCACGCCAAGAGAGACCACATAAGCGCGCTTATAAACCTCTAGATCCTTCGCACGCTTGATGTAGCCGCCCGCCTTCTCCATTCTTCAGTTCTTCAATTCCCCAGTTCGTCTCTTACTCCAGCAGCGGCGACCAGGCAGGGTCCGAAGCGAAGTTCGCCGTCGGGATCGATTGCTCGTTGCGTCCGGTCAGATCGACCGAAACCAGTTTGGGGCCACCGGCGGAATCGCGGAAGAACATCAGCACGCGGCCATTCGGCGCCCAGGTCGGTCCCTCCTGCTGGAAGCCGGAGGAGAGGATGCGCTCACCCGATCCATCGGTCTTCATGACGCCGATCTGGAATTCGCCGCCGGTCTGCTTGGTGAAGGCAATCAGGTCGCCGCGCGGCGACCAGACCGGTGTCGAATAGACGCCGTCGCCAAAGGAGATGCGGGTCTGGCCCGAACCGTCGGCGCCCATCACGTAGATCTGTGCGCGGCCGCCACGGTCGGAGGTGAACACCACCTTGCTGCCGTCGGGCGAATAGGATGGCGAGGTGTCGATGGCGGTCGAGTTGGTCAGCCGCGTCGTCGAGCGGCTGCGCAGGTCCATGGCGAAGATGTTGGAATTGCCGTCGTCGCGCAGCAGGCTCATGATCACCTTCTGGCCGTCGGGCGAAAAGCGCGGCGCAAAGGTCATGCCGGGGAAATTGCCGACCAGTTCGCGCTGGCCGGTCTCGATCTGCAGCAGATAGACCCGCGGCTGGCCGCTTTCATAGGACATGTAGGTGATTTCCTGCCGGTTCGGCGAGAAACGCGGCGTCAGCACGATCGACCTGCCGTCCGAAAGATAGCGGACGTTGGCGCCGTCCTGGTCCATGATCGCGAGGCGCTTCTTGCGCGCATTCTTGGCTCCGGATTCGTCGATGAAGACGACGCGGGTGTCGAAATAGCCTTTTTCGCCGGTCAGCCGCTCATAGATGGCGTCGGCGATGATATGGGCGACACGCCGCTGATTGGCGTCGTTGGCGAAGAACTGCTCGCCAGCCATCTGCTGGCCGGCAAAGGTATCCCACAATCGGTACTGGGCGCGGATGCGGCCGTCGGCTTCCTTGCTGACGCTGCCCGTGACCAGCGCCTGCGCGTTGATCACCTTCCAGTCGTCGAAGCGCGGTGCTGCATCGGGGTTGGTGATTTTCTCGATAAAGGCGCTCTTGTCGATCGGAGCGAACAGACCCGAACGCTTCAAATCGGCGGTGACGATCTGCGAAATCTGCGCCCCAAGCGCGTCGCCGCCCTGGAAATCCGTGATGGCGATCGGCAGCGGCTCGACGTTGCCCTTGTTGACGTTGAGCTCGACGAGCGCCAGCGCCGGCAACGTGCCTGCCGCGGTCATGCCCATCGCCATTGCTGCGACCATCAGGAGCGGCTTGAGGATTGATTTCATGTCTTCTCGCTTCTCGTACTGATTTTCGGATGACAGGGCCTTAGAGGCCGAGCATCTCCCTTGGATCGAAGGTGACGCGGACGTCGGCCCAGATGTCCTGCTTGCCGGCGGGAACTTGCAGGCCGGTGACATCGCATTTTTGCACCGCACGAACGGCACTTTCGTCGAACTGGCGATTCCCGCTCGACTTTTCGACCGCCGGGCGCCCGTCCAGCTTACCGGATGCATCCAAGTTGAAC
>NZ_RZRP01000452.1:0-5085 GCF_003997795.1 Mesorhizobium sp. M7A.F.Ca.US.005.03.2.1
CACAAATACACCGAGATGGTCGACGGCAAGGAAGTCGAGAAGAAGGTGCAGACCGCCCGCTATCCCAGCGACTACTCACAGCGCATCTATGGCGAAGGTGGCCTGATGCCGCGTTTCGTCGACCACAAGCGCGGCGGCGGCCTGTCGTCGCCGATGTATGTCTATCGCTGGGAGAAGATGGAAGCGGTTCTCGACGCCCACAAGGATTGGGATGGCGACCCCCATGAAGGCATCGTCATCGACTATGTCGATCCGACGACCGGCGGACCCGTCTTCCACACCATCAATTTCTACGTGCAGATGCTGCGCCCCGGCGAGAAGACCTTGCCGCAGCGCGAGACCGCCAGCCTGCTCTTGGCGCCGTTCCGCGGCAACGGCCATTCGATCATCGACGGCAAGCGCTATGACTGGAACCAGTTCGACACCATCGCCATACCCGGCGGTTCCTGGGTCGAGCATGTCAACGGCTCGTCGAGCGAGCCGGTGATCTTCTTCGGCGCCACCGATGCGCCGACGCAAAAGGCGCTGCTCCTCTACAAGCGCTGGGGCCGCAACCAGGCCGGCGATCTGCTCCGTCTCGTCTAGTTCCGGTCCTCCGGCAGGCAATGTCCGCGCCGCCATTGGCGGCGTGGACATCGAAATGGAATTTCAGCAGCAAGGGCGTATGCATTTGGTTTCGGCGTTCAACACAAAGCAGATCGGCCATGTCGACTGCCCAGGCGGCGGTCAGGTCTGGGTCGACGGCAACATCCTCTATATCGGCCACATGCGGCCGCCGAGCGGCACGACGCTGGTCGACATTTCCGACCCGCGCAATCCGCGCAAAATTACGACGATCGATGTCCCGCCCGGTTGGCACTCGCACAAGGTGCGCGCCAAGGACGGACTGATGATCATCAACCACGAGCGCTTTGGCGACGCCGGCCCGGCTGATTTCGGCGGCGGACTGGCGCTCTATGACACCACCAAGCCGGCACAGCCGAAGCTCATCTCGAAATGGATAACCGGCGGCAAGGGCGTCCACCGCTACGACTTCGACGGCCGTTACGCCTACATATCGCCGACCGCCGACGGTTATGTCGGCAACATCGTGATGATCCTCGACCTGATCGATCCCGCGAAGCCGGTCGAGGTCGGACGCTGGTGGATACCGGGCCAGTGGACCGGGGGCGGCGAAGAGTATCCTTGGCACGACTATGTCACGCCGCGCTGTCACCATCCGCTGCGAATGGGCGACAGGCTCTATGTCAGCTACTGGCATCATGGCCTGTTCATCCTCGACATTTCGGACATCACCAAGCCGAAGCTGGTCTCGCACGTCAATTCGAGCCCGAGCTTTCCGCATCCCACGCACACCTGCCTGCCGATTCCACAGCCGCTCAAAGGCCGCAACATCATGGTGGTGGCGGACGAGGATGTCGCCAAGCTTCGGCCATCGCCGCCGGCCTTCACCTGGATTTACGACATCACTGACGAGACCAACCCGTTGCCGATCTCGACCTTCCAGGTGCCAGGCCTCGATACGGACGGTTCACCGCAGCCGCAGATGACCGGCTGCCATCAGCCTTCCGAGCGGTTCAATGGCACCGTCATTCCGTTTGCGTGGTTCGCGCAGGGGCTGCGCCTCGTCGACATCGCCGATCCGTTCGCGCCAAAGGAAGTCGGTCATTTCATGCCCGACGCGCCGGAGGGCGCGGAGCGTTCCTCGTCCAACGACGTGACCATCGACGACCGCGGCATCGTCTACCTGATCGACCGAATCCGCGGCGTCGACATCATCGAAACCAGCGTTCTTTAGGGGGATATGTTGAGCGACAGCACGCGAAAATCCGCCAGCCACTACGCCATCGGCAACAAGAACCCGAACCTGCCGTTTCATCCGGCGGTGCGTGCCGGCGATTTCATCTTCGTCTCGGGCCAGGTGCCGAAAGACGAGAACAACAACATGATCAGCGGCACGATCGAAGAAGAGACGCTGGCGACGCTGAAGACCATCGCGCGCGTCATCGCGCATGAAGGCGCGACGCTGTCGGATGTCGTGCGGATCACCACCTATCTCGAGGATACGCGCGATTTCGGCCGCTACAACAAGGCCTTCCTCGAAGGGATCGGCGACGCCGTTCTGGCGCGCACGACCGTCGAGGCAAAAGCGGTCATCAACACCAAGATCGAAATGGACGCCATCGTCTACAAGCCGCTGCCGGCGAGCAAGTAGGCCCTGGACACTAGCGAGGAGAAGACATGTACAAGCTGTTAGGCCGCCAGACATCAGGCAACGTCCAGAAGGTGCTCTTCATGCTCGAAGAGTTGGGAGCGTCCTACAAGCGCGAGGATTATGGCCGCCAGTTCGAGAACACGCAGACGGCGGAATACAAGGCGCTCAACCCGACCTCCAAGGTGCCGACGCTGGTTGACGGCGACACCGTGATCTGGGAGTCCAACACCATCCTGCGCTATCTCGCGGCATTCGGCGGCGAACAGTTGAATGGCGCTACGCCGGCGGAAAAGACCGAGGTCGAGCGCTGGATGGACTTCCTGCTGGCTGCGGTCAATCCGGGCTACCTGGCGGCCTTCAAAGGCGCCAAGCTCACGCCCGAGGAACAGACCGCCGAATACAAGGAGCAAGTGAAGGACCTTGTCGCGCAGCTCAAGATCGTCGACGGCCACCTGGCCGGCAAGGACTTCCTGGCGCTCGGCAAGCTGACCCTTGCCGACATTGCCTGCGCGCCGATCCTGAAGCGCTGCGTCGATTTCAAGATCGACCGGCCGTCAATGCCCAATCTGGAGCGCTGGGTGGCCGCGATCGCCGCTCGGCCGGCCTTCAAGGCGGCAACCACTGCTGCTCCCGCAAAGGCCGCATGATGATCAAGCGCGCCGCTCTCATCGGACTGGGAACGATGGGTCCAGGCATCGCCGCGCGGCTTTCGCGCGGCGGGCTCGATGTGACGGCGTATGACGTTTCGCCAGGGGCAATCGAGCGCGCCCGCGGCATGCTCGATCTTGCCGGCGGCGTGCTCGACCGTCTCGACATCGAGGCGCCCGGGACTGGTGCCGGCAAAGTGCGTTTCGTCGAGACGATTGCCGAGGCCGTCGATGGCGCCGAACTGGTGATCGAGAACGTGCCCGAGAATATCGACATCAAGGCGCAGACCTATCGTGACATCGATCCGCTGATCGGCCCGTCCGTCATCGTCGCTTCCGACACGTCGGGCATTCCGATCACCAAGCTGCAGGCTCATATCTCGCATCCCGAGCGGATGGTCGGCATGCACTGGTCGAACCCGCCGCACATCATCCCGATGATCGAGGTGATCGGCGGCGAGAAGACCGCGCCTGAAACCGTGGCTGTTATCCGCGATCTCATCCGCTCGATCGGCCTGCTGCCGGTGGTGGTGAAGAAGGACGTTCCAGGCTTCGTCGAGAACCGCGTGCTCTATGCGCTGCTGCGCGAGGCGGTCGATCTTGTCGAGCGCGGCGTCATCGAGCCGGAAGACCTCGACACCTGCGTGTCGTGGGGCATAGGCTACAAGATCGCCGTCATCGGCCCGATGGCGCTGCTCGATATGGCGGGGCTGGATATCTACAAATCCGTCTCGTCCTTCCTGAATGCCGATCTCTCCAACCGCGACGATGTGGCGCCGATGGTTCTGGAGAAGACGGCTGCGTCGAAATTCGGCATCAAGTCGGGCGAGGGCATGTTTGCCTACACGCCCGAGCAGACAAAGGCGCTGCAAGGTGAACGGGCGCGCAAGCTCGTCGCGGTGCGGCGCATCCTGGAAGGCCGGGAGTAGCCAATGTCACATGGTGCGCAGAGGGCCAGCCGGTTTGAGGAGCTCCACCGGTCGGCTGTTTGTGTGAAGGGCGCCTTCGCCATCAAGATGGTGCGGGTGCGGCAGAAAACAGCGCGCGGGGCGACAAGCCATGCGCATTGAAACCATCCGAGCCGCCGGCGACAGGCCGGCCCATATCCGCCATGACGATCTAATCTCCGCCAAGGGCGTTTCGGTGGTCATGGCCCGTCAGCTGATCCTCAGGAACATCGATCTTTCGGTGCCAAAGGGATCATTCGTTTCCCTTATCGGTCCTTCCGGATGTGGCAAGAGCACCTTGCTCAAGGTGCTGGCCGGGCTGGTGCAGCCTACCCAGGGCAGCGTTTCGATCGCCGGGCTCGCGCCGGTCGAGGCGGCGCGCAAGCGGATGATCGGCCTCGTCTTCCAGGACGCCAACCTGCTCCCCTGGAAAAACGCCGTCGACAATGCCTCGATGCTGCTCGGCATCGCCGACAAGTCGCTCTCGCGCTCGGATCTGCGGGCGCGCGGGCAGGAGATGCTGGAACTGGTGGGGCTGGGCGACAGCGCCCACAAGCGGCCAAACGAGCTGTCGGGCGGCATGCGGCAGCGGGTCGCCATTGCACGGGCCCTGGCGCTCGATCCGGCGGTCCTGCTGATGGACGAACCGTTCGGCGCGCTCGATGCCATCACCCGCGATTCGATGGGCCAGTCGCTGCTGGAGATCTGGCAGCGGACCGGCAAGACGATCGTGCTCGTCACCCATTCCATCGACGAGGCCATCCATCTGTCGCGCCATGTTCACGTGCTGGGGATCAAGCCGGGACGGATCACCGAGAGCCTCGACATTGCGCTGCCTTACCCGCGCGACCTGTCGGTCACCGAAGATCCGGAGTTCGTCAGGCTGGTGGTCCAGTTGCGAACGATGCTGCGCTCCAGCCATCAACCGGGAGGCGCATCTTGAGCGACCAACCCATATTCGACCTTTCCGAGCCGCGCCTCGCCTCCAGCTGGAGTGCGGCGACCGGCAGCTGGCTGCCGGCTGTCATCCTCCTGCTGGTGACGATCGTGCTGTGGGAAGCCGCGGTGCGGATCTTTGCCATATCCGCCTTCATCATTCCCGCCCCGTCCGAGATCGCGAAGTCGCTGGTGGCGCAATGGGGCACGCTGATGCAGGCGACGCTGGTGACGGCGGGCGAGATCCTGTTCGGCTTCCTGGTCTCGGTCGTGGTCGGCATTGCCATTGCGCTGGTCATCGTGCGCTTCGATTGGTTGGGACGCGCGCTGTATCCACTGG
>NZ_RZRP01000453.1:0-5079 GCF_003997795.1 Mesorhizobium sp. M7A.F.Ca.US.005.03.2.1
AGGCAAGCAGATGCTCGGCGCCGTAGATTTCCGTGGTCTCGGAGAGAATGCCGATACCGCCGACGCCGGCCAGGATGTCGACAGCCGCGCCCAGCGCCGGATTGGCCGTGATGCCCGACATGCCGTCGGAGCCGCCGCATTGCAGGCCGACGACGATCTCGCTGACCGGGATCGGCTCACGCTTCAACTGGCCGACTTCCTCGGCGATCTCGGCCAGCACGCCCATCGCTTTTTCCACCGATTTGCGCGACCCGCCGGCGTCCTGGATGTTGAAATGGCGCTTGCCGGCAGCGACGCCCTTCTGGCCGTAGAGGGTGAGCTGGTTGACCTCGCAGCCGAGGCCGACCATCAGCACGCCGCCGAAATTCGGGTGGCGGGCATAGCCGGCAAGCGTGCGGTGCAGCACCATCATGCCGTCGCCGGTGCCGCTCATGCCGCAGCCCTGGCCGTGCACGATCGGCACGAAGCCGTCGATGCCGGGGTATTTCGGCAACAGCGTGCGGTTGGCGGTATCGGCGATGGAATGGCAGACGGTGGCCGAGCAATTGACGCTGGCGACGATGCCGATGAAGTTGCGCGTGCCGGCGCGGCCATCGGCGCGGCGATAGCCCATGAAGGTGCGGGCGCGGTCGGCCTCCGTCGCGTGCTCGGCCTCGCTCGGCGGCACGACCGGCAAGCGGCCGGATTCGAAAACCAGATTGTGCGAATGCACGTGCTCGCCGGCTGCGATGTCCTGTGTCGCGCGACCGATCGCCTGGGCGTATTTCACGACGGCCTCTCCGGCGGCGATCGGCTTGATCGCCACCTTGTGGCCGGGCTCGATCAGCGCACTGGCGACGGCACCGCCCGGCAGCGCGGTGCCGATCTCGATGCGGCCGTTCGCGACGGCGACATTGTCGGCGGGGGACAGAAGAATGCAGTTGGAGGCGTTCACGGGCGGTTTCCTGGGTGATCCTGGGTTGCGCGGGGCGGATTGACACGCGCCTGTTTAGAGATATTGTCTTTTATCGTGAAAAAACAGTTTTGCGTCAATTGTTTTTTCGTGGGGAGTTCCGCATGTCTCCGGGTTGTTCCGGGAAGCAATTTCGCTTCTCAGAGCCATGCGAACGTCATATTGCGCTTCAAACCGTCCGCTGCAAGCGACGGCGTGCAACGGGTCAGGGATGTCGAAGAGCAACAACGTCTACAAGGATGCCTACAACCGCTGCCTGCGGCTGCTCGACGAAACGCGCAGCCTGCCTTCGGAGCCGGAACTGGGCACCTTGCTTGGCGTCAGCCGGACCACGGTGCGCACCATTCTCGCGCGCATGGAAGAGACCGGGCTGATCGCCTGGAACAAGCGCGCCAAGACGGTGCTGCGCGAACCGCTTCCCGATGATTTCTTCCCCGAGGAAGAGACAGACACGCTGGCCGAGATCATCGAACGGTCGTTCATGCGTCGGCTGCTCGCCGGCGGCGCCGAAGCCGGCATGCAGATCAACGAACTCGAACTGGCGCGCGAGATCGGCGTTGGCACCACCAGCGTGCGCGAGTTCCTGATCCGCTTCTCCCGCTTCGGCCTGATCGAGAAACGTCGCAACAGTCATTGGGTGCTGAAGGGCTTTACGCGCGCCTTCGCGCTGGAGCTGACCGAAATCCGCGAGATGTTCGAACTGCGCTCGGCGGCCGCCTTTGCCGCTTTACCGCAGGACAGCGCAGTCTGGACCGATCTCGACCGCCTGGAAGACGAGCATCGCCAGCTGGCAAACGACATTGCCGCCCGCTTCACCGAGTTCTCCGAACTCGACGAGCGCTTCCACCGGCTGATCCACCGGGCATCGCGCAATCGCTTCATCGTCGATTTCTACGATGTCATCGCCATGATCTTCCACTACCATTACCAGTGGAACAAGGCGCAGGAACGCGAGCGCAACGAAGTCGCGATCGGTGAGCATCTGGTCTACATAGAAGCGCTGAAATCACGCGATCTCGGCAAGGTCGACGCCGCTTGCCGCAAGCATTTGAAGTCGGCGCGCCAGACATTGCTGACCTCGATCCCGGAGAGCCGGTCGCTGCAAAAACACTGAGCCGCATCGCGGCTCGGAGCCTTGTTTCATGCATGTCGTTGTCCCAAAACCGCTATACACTTCTGGGCGACATGCCTTGGGCCTGCCGCGTTGCCGCCGCGGCGATTTGGCGATTTTCCACCCGCCGGCCCCGTGCTAGATATGGTTGGTTGCTGCGAAGAGGCAGGGCTTTGGGCGTATCGAGGAGACGATGGAGCATGCCGGTCGCGCTTGTCGCGGCCTATCTGCTGTTGCTCCAGTCGACGCTTGGTGCATTCGCCTTCGGCGCCGGTCCCAATGCATCGCAACTCGACGCTTTCGGCAACGTCATCTGTACCCATGAAGGCGCAACCCAGCTTCCGGGCGGCAACCAGCCGCCGTCCCATCTGCCGGCATGCTGCGTGCTCGGCTGCAGCATGGTTTCGGCGGCCTTTGCGCCGCCGCCCAATGCCGGTCTGGCGCCGGGCAGCCTTTCCTTTGAAACGGTCGCCTTTGTCTTCCCGGCGGCCATCCATCTCGACTTTGCGCGTGAGCGCTCGCCGTCGAACCCGCGCGCGCCGCCGCTGACGGCCTGAGCCTGTTTGCCCGGCGGAACCTTTCGTGGGCGTACCCATCCAAAGATCTAACTGCTCGCGACCGGCAACGGCGCGACCTTCACTTCATGGAGCAACCATGTCCTATTTTTTCCCTGACGCCGCGCGTCCTGAGCCGGGCAGCATTCTACGCGGCATCGAAGAGCGTGTCGGCATTGCCGTGCTGGCTCTTGCGCTGCTGTTCACAGGCGCCCAGTCCGTCCTCGCGCATGAGTTCAAGGTTGGCGATCTTGAGATCGGCCACCCCTGGTCGCGCGCCACGCCGGCCGGCGCCAAAGTGGCCGGCGGTTATTTCACCATCACCAACAAGGGCAGTGCGCCGGACCGGCTGGTGTCGATTTCCTCCGATGTCTCCGAAAAGGCCGAGCTGCATGAGATGGGCGTCAAGGACGGCGTCATGACCATGCGGCCGGTTGCCGGCGGCCTGGAAATTCCGGCGGGCGGCAAGGTAGCCCTTGCACCTGGCGGCTATCATTTGATGTTCATGGGCCTGAAGCGGCAACCCAAACAGGGCGAAAAGTTCTCCGCCACCCTGACCTTCGAAAAGGCCGGCGCCGTCAGCGTCGATTTCGCCGTCGAAGGCATGGGCGGCGGCGCCGTGGACGATCACGCCAATTGACCGCGCCAGCTCGACAAATCTTGAAAATCCGAGGGACCATCATGAACAAATATCTTTTGTCGGCCGGCGCACTTCTCGCGCTCGGAACCAGCGCCGCCTTCGCGCATATCACGTTCGAAACCCAGGAGGCGGCGGTCGGCTCGACCTACAAGGCCGTTTTGCGCGTGCCGCATGGCTGCGACGGCAAGGCGACGACCGCCGTGCGCGTGCAAATTCCGGAAGGGGTGATCGCGATCAAGCCGATGCCGAAGCCCGGCTGGACGCTGCAGACCAAGAAGGGCAAGTACGAGAAATCCTACCAGCTCTACGGTCAGGCGGTGACCGATGGGGTCAAGGAGGTCGACTGGAGCGGCGGCAACCTGCCCGATGAATTCTATGACGAGTTCGTTTTCCGCGCGACGCTGACGGCGGATCTCCCCGTCGGCCAAAAACTCTATTTCCCGGTCGTGCAGGAATGCGACGGTGCAGCCGATCGCTGGATCGAGATTCCAGCGGCAGGGCAGGATGAAGACGCACTGGAAAGCCCGGCACCCGGCATCAAGCTGCTGCCGAAGAAATGATCTCCCAGGCGGCGCGCTCTTTCGAGTGCGCCGCTCTTTTTCGTGGCGGTGACATGAGCACGACCTCCCTCCTGCAAACGGCTTGCATGACCGGCAAACGCACCGGCCGGCTTGCCGTCGGCCTGTTGGCTGTGATCGTGTTTCTTGCCAGCCTTGCCGTGTCAGATCAGGCCTTTGCCCATGCCGCGCTGATCAAGACCGACCCGGCCGACGGCGCGGTGCTGGCACAGGGACCGGCGCAGTTCTCGCTGACCTTCAGCGAGCCGGTCTCGCCTCTGGTGCTGACGCTGGTGAAGCCCGACGGCAAGCCGGTTCCACTGACCGCCTTTCGTCTCAGCGACCAGACCGTCGAGATCGACAATCCGCAGCCGCTCAAGTCGGGCACGCATGTCTTGAGCTGGCGCGTCATCTCCGCAGACGGTCATCCCGTCGGCGGATCGCTGCTGTTTTCCATCGGCGCGCCCAGCGAACCGCCGGCCGTATCCGAAGCCATCGACTGGCCGTTGCGGTCGGCTATCTGGGCGAGCAAAATCTTTCTCTACGTCGGCCTCTTCCTCGGCGTTGGCGGCGCCTTCGCGCTTGCCTGGTTGGCCGGAAGTGCCCGTGCCGGGCAGCGCTTCGTTGCAGCTGCAATCCTGAGCGGGCTGGTCGCGTCGTCCCTGTCGCTCGGATTGCAGGGGCTTGATGCACTCGGGGCGCCGCTCTCCCATCTGGCACAATCGGTCATCTGGCGGACCGGGCTCGGCACCAGCTTCGGCTGGACGGTGCTGGTCGCGCTGATCGCGCTGGGGCTTGGCCTGCTGTCGCTGGCCGGTCCCCGTGCCACCGCCAAGCCATTGGCGCTGGCCGGCCTGGCCGGGGTGGGGATTGCGCTTGCCGCCAGCGGCCATGCCAGTGCCGCCGAACCGCAATGGCTGACGCGGCCGATGGTGTTCCTGCATGGCGTCTGCATCGCGTCGTGGGTCGGCGCATTGGTCCCACTCGGGCTGGCGCTCAAGGGGCAATCGGCGGAGGCCACGCCATTCCTGCGGCGATTTTCTTGGGGGATCCTGCCCGTGGTGGCCGTGCTTGCCGCTGCCGGCACCGTGCTTGCCGTCATCCAGGTGCAAACGCCCGCGGCATTGGTCGACACCGCCTATGGAAGGCTGCTGCTGATCAAGCTCGGGCTGCTGGTCTTTCTGTTCACGCTCGCTGCCGTCAACCGCTGGAACCTCGCGGCATCGGCCGAGGCGGGATCGACGGAAGTTCAACGCAGGCGGGTG
>NZ_RZRP01000454.1:0-5063 GCF_003997795.1 Mesorhizobium sp. M7A.F.Ca.US.005.03.2.1
GCCTGAAGCTGCGCATCGTCGCGCTTGCCGATATCCATGCCTGCCGGCCATGGATGACGCCGGAGCGGATCGCCTCACTTGTCGAAGACGCGAATGCCCTGCAGCCGGACGTGATCGTCCTGCTCGGCGATTATATCGCCGGCATGCCCTTGGTGACCGGCCCGGTGACGCCGTCGCAATGGGCCTCCGCCCTCTCGGACCTCAAGGCACCGCTCGGCGTGCTCTCGATTCTCGGCAACCATGACTGGTGGGCAGATGGCTTCGCGCAGCGCGCCGGGGCCGGCCCGACCGTAGCGCGCAAGGCCCTGGAGAAAGTCGGCATTCCGGTGCTGGAGAACGATGTCGTGCGCCTGGAAAAGGATGGGCATGGTGTCTGGATTGCCGGGCTTGCCGACCAGCTGGCACTGCTGCCGACCAGCGACCGCGCCGGCTTCACGGGGCTGGACGATCTCGACGGCACGCTGGCCAAGGTCAGCGACACCTCGCCCATCATCCTGCTTGCGCACGAGCCGGATATTTTTCCGAAAGTGCCGTGGCGCGTCTCGCTGACCCTGTCCGGCCACACCCATGGCGGACAAATTCGGCTGTTCGGCTATTCGCCGGTCGTGCCATCGCGTTTCGGCAACCGCTACGCCTATGGCCACGTCGTCGAGAAGGATCGCAATCTGATCGTCTCCGGCGGGCTCGGTTTCAGCATATTGCCGGTGCGTTTCGGGATGCGGCCGGAAATCCTGTCGATCGACCTTGGCTAATCCAGATCGCCTCAGTGAAGCGATTTGATCGCGTCCATCACGTCCGGCTCGGCCTTGTCGCCGTTGAAGGCATCGACGATGCCGAAGGCGCCGCCATAGCTCCACACCGACCATGAGAAGCCGTGTGCTTCGGCACGCGCGATCATGTCCCTGACATAGGCGGCCCGATACCCGGCGGGCATCACATAGGAATTGCCGTATTCCTGGCGGATCATGCCGAACTCGCCCAGCGTGATATTTCCAGGCTTGACGCCGTTGGCCCTCGCCCACGCCTCGACCTTTTCGAACGGCGCATCCATCAAGCCGAGCAGTCTGTCGGGGCTGTCCATGCTGGCGACCTGTTCGTCAAGATAGGCAAGCAGGCCGCTTTGCCGCGTCCATGGCGCCTCGGCCTTGATCCTGGCGCGGATGGTGTCGAGCGTCACGTCGAGCTGTGCCTTGGGCACCGCGGTCAACGGATAGGGCAGGCCAGTCACATAGGGGATGAAGTCTCCGGCCCAGGTTGCGCCCTGATGGGTGAGCAGAAACGGATCGTAGGAATGGAAGGTCCAGATGACGTTGTCGTCCGGAATCGTCTTCGGGTCGATCTTTTCCAACGAACTCGCGGCGGAATAGCAGGCGCCGGTCAGCACCAGGGTCAGTTTCGTCGCCGAGGATCGCGCCGCCGCGAACAGTTTGCGCTGGCGGTCCGGCCACAGGCTGGTGCCATCGCTGTCGCAGTCGACGATCGGTTCGTTCATGGGCTCGAAGGCGACCTGGGCGGGATCTTCGCTGGCCAGCGTGCGGGCCATCTTGCGGACCATCTCGACATAGGCGTCGAAGGTCCGTGGGTCGCCCATCACTTCAGCCATTCCGATCTTGCGGCTGCCGCCGGCCGGGATCAGGTGCATGTCGACGATCACCTTGAGTCCGGCGCGGTTGATCATGCGCACCGAGTCCAGCACGCTGGCATAGAGATCGTCACGCAAGGCCACGGTCTGGTCGGACAGAAAGGGCGATGGATCGACCGGCATGCGCAGGAAATCGAAGCCGGCATCCTTCAACGCCTTGAGGTCGTCCTCCCCAAGGAATTTCCGCCACTCCGGATAGGGCAGGATGGCCTTGGCGTCGCCCCACTGGTCCTCGCCGGGCCAGGTGACCCACTGGTCGAGATTGAGGCCGCGCTTCATCGAGAATTTCGCGGTCTGGCCAGGCAGCGCCAAAGCCACCAACACGAACAGCGTCGCCGTCAAACTCTTGATCATCGCCGTCAACAGTGCCATCCGATGCTGTGTCACGCGGGAAACAGGTGCCTCGTCGGGGCTGAAAAAGGAAGCGCAATGGGCGATCATGGTGAATCGGCGACGCTGCTGGCCGGGCTTTCCGGTGCGCTGACGGCGTTCGGCCACCGGCTGATGGCGCGAGTCTATTATGCCGACACCGATTTCTCCGGCGTCGTCTATCATGCGCGCTATCTCGAATTCTTCGAACGCGGCCGCTCCGACTATCTCAGGCTGACCGGCGTGCACCACACAGAGCTTGCCGACGGCAAGCATGGCGAAAGAATAGTCTGGGTGGTGCGCCGCATAGAGATCGACTTTCGCGGCCCGGCCCGGATCGACGACATCCTGACCGTCGACACCCGCACCGAGGAGATTTCCGGCGCGCGCATCTTCATGGCGCAACAGCTCAAGCGCGGCGACGAGGTGCTGGTCGAGGCCAAGGTCGAGGCGGCGATCATCGGCGAGAATGGCCGCCCAAGGCGCTTTCCCAAGGAATGGGTGGCGGCATTCATGCCACGGGTGGGATGATATTCAGGTGATGCCGGCCTGCAAACGGTGATTCCCTGCGCTTCCGGTGCTCGGGTACTTCAGGTACCCTCCGCTCCGGTTCTCGGAAACCACCGCTTTCGGCTCGGCCTGACCTGAATCTCAACCCATCCCGACTTCGCGCTTGGATGATGGCGTTACAACTGTGCGGGCGTGGCAATGCGCCGCGCCTTATATACTAACCCATCCTTAACCATAACGGTTCATGAAGAGATTGGTGAAGATTGGCGTTATCGAACGCCTTCCTTTCACCAATATTTGCCCTGAAAAGGCCGACAACGGCACAGTTTGGGGTTGTTCCGGTAGCTTCGTGCGAACCGACCACAAGGGATGCCAGGGGCCAGCCGCCAGCTTCGCCCGGAAAATCTTAAGGACGTAACGATGGAAAATATCGCACTCGCCGATCCGGGCGCGCAATTGTCGGTTTGGTCGCTGTTCGTTTCGGCCAGCTGGGTGGTCAAGCTGGTCATGATCGGCCTGCTCTGCGCCTCGGTCTGGACCTGGGCGATCATCGTCGACAAGCTGGTTTCCTATGCCCGCATGCGGCTGGCGCTCAACCGGTTCGAGCAGGTGTTCTGGTCGGGGCAGTCGCTGGAGGAGCTTTACCGCACGCTCGCCGATCGCAAGACCACCGGCATGGGCGCCATTTTCGTGGCGGCCATGCGCGAGTGGAAGAAGAGTTTCGAGAAGGGCGCCAAGTCGCCGCTCGGCCTGCAAACCCGCATCGACAAGGCGATGGACCTGGCGCTGACCCGCGAGATGGAAAAGCTGGAAGGGCGCCTCGGCTTCCTTGCCACCACGGGCTCGGCGGCACCCTTCATCGGCCTGTTCGGCACCGTCATCGGCATCATGACGTCGTTCCAGGCGATCGCCGGCTCCAAGAATACCAGTCTCGCGGTGGTTGCGCCGGGCATCGCCGAAGCGCTGCTGGCGACGGCCATTGGCCTGCTCGCCGCCATTCCCGCCGTCATCGCCTACAACAAGCTGTCGTCCGACGCGAGCAAGATAGCCGTGCGCATGGAAGGATTCTCCGACGAGTTCTCCGCCATACTCTCGCGCCAAATCGATGAAAAAGTGGCCCCCAAGGCCTGAGGAGTAGCAGATGGGTATGTCCATGGGCATGGGAGGACGCGGCGGGCGCGGCCACAGGCGGCGCGGCCGTCACCATGCACTGATGTCCGAGATCAACGTCACGCCGATGGTCGACGTGATGCTGGTGCTGCTGATCATCTTCATGGTCGCGGCACCAATGCTGACGGTCGGCGTGCCGATCGACCTGCCGGATACGCAGGCTAAGGCGATGAATGCCGACACGCAGCCGATCACCGTCTCGATCAACGCCGCCGGCCAGATTTATCTGCAGGAAACCGAAATCCCGATCGAGGAGCTGGTAGCCAAGCTGCAGGCAATTTCCAAGACCGGCTATGAGGAGCGCATCTTCATCCGCGGCGACAAGTCCACCGACTATGGTACGGCGATGAAGGTGATGGCCCGTATTTCGGCCGCTGGCTACAAGAACATCGGCCTGGTTTCACTGCAGGAACAGGACCAGTAGACGCGCGATGAAGACCGGCCTCACCACATCGGTCATCTTGCATACGGCGGCGCTGACCTTCGGCCTGTTCACGCTGACGGCGCCGGCGGCACTTCCGTCGTCCGACGTCGAGTCGGTCGCGGTCGATATCGTGCCGATGGAAGCCATTGCGCAGACGTTGCAGGGCGACAAGAAGGCCGTGATGCATGAAAAGCCGGCGCCTGTGCCGACGCAGCGCCCGGACATCGTTCCGGATGCGCAGAAGGTCGGCGAGAACAGCGTCGACACCGACAAGCCGATAACGCCGGAAGCCAAGCCGAAGCCCGTCGACATGACCTCGGCTCCGCCGCCCGCGCCGACCCCGATCGAAAAGCCGAAGCCCGAGGACGTGCCGAAGCCGCAGGAGAAGCCCAAGCCCACCCCGGCAACGGAAGTGGCGCCGGCGCCGACGCCCAAGGAAGAGGTCAAGCCCGAGCCGGTCAAGCAGGCCGATCCCAAGCCGACACCGGCCAAGCCGGCGCCGACCCCGCCGCCGCAGGACAAGACCGCTGCCATCGATCCGACGCCCGAGGTCAAGCCCGACGCCGTCGCTGAAGCCATAGCGCAGGAGCCGCCCGCCGAGGCGACGCAGCTGCCGGATTCCGCTCCCGCGCCGGAAGCGCGGCCGAAGCCGCAGCCGGCGCAGGCCGAAAGCGCCAAGGCGCCGGAGCGCAAGGACGCCGACAAGCCGGTCAAGGAAGCGTCGTCGAAGCCGAAATCCGATGACAAGCAATTCAACGCCGACGAGATCTCCGCGCTCCTCGACAAGCAGAAACCATCCGGCGGGGGCGCCAAGCGCTCGACCCAGCAGGCGTCGCTCGGCGGCGACAAGGACCAAGGTCAGAAGCTTTCCAGGTCCGAAATGGGTGCCCTGGAAAGCCAGCTCGGCGGCTGCTGGACCCTTCCTGTCGGCCTTGAAGGTTCCGAGAA
>NZ_RZRP01000455.1:0-1747 GCF_003997795.1 Mesorhizobium sp. M7A.F.Ca.US.005.03.2.1
CACCGACCGTTCGGCGATGCTGCGGTCGTATTTTTCGGTCGCGTCGAGACGCTCGGCTTCAAGGCTCTCATAATTCGACGCCAAGGTGTCGACCGCGTCCTTACTGGCCTTCAGTTCCGCAAGCCGCTTCTTGAGCAGCGCAAGTTCGGTTCCGTGTGCCTGTTTGCGATAGAGCCTGTCCGCTTCGGCCTCGAGCACGCTCAATGTATCGCTTGCGTGCCCGAGGCCGGCGCTGGCCGTGAACAGCAGCTTGCCCAGGTCGCCGCGCGATTCCAGGATTGATTTTCCACCTGCTTCCAGCGTTTCGTCGTCCAACGAGAACATGGTCTCGTATGCGTCGCGAGACAGGCCAGCCAGATGTGCCGATATCGCCATTTCGCTGACCGGCTGGCCAGTCTCGTCCAACAATGAGTTGGTGCGCTGTTTCGTGCGTGTGAAGGTGTGCTCCGCGCCGCCGAGTTCGAGCACCCCGCCGATGCGCATCGCACTGTACTCGTGCAGGAAATTGTAGCGGCTGCGTTCCTCGATGCCGAACAACAGATCGAGATAGCCAGAAAGCGCGGTCGACTTGCCGGTTTCGTTCAGGCCGAAGACGATATGCAGATCGGGACCGGATTCCGGTTTCGGCCCGAAGTCGATCGTCCTGTCGGTGAACTTGCCGTAGCGGATGAGGTCAAGGCGGCGCAGCCTCATTGTGATCCACCGGCCTTGAGGCGGGCGGTGACCAGATTTGCGCCGTTGGCAAGCACCCGATCGAGGAACAACTCCAGCTCAGCCTCGTCCTTGCCGGCGAAATCGCGCCCGTCAGGCGGAAGATCCGCGACCATCTTCTGGACCAAGGCCCTCGCCTCAGCTCGGAACGCGTCCGAGCCGGCATCGGCGCGCATGGATTGAGCGAGCTCGAAAATCGGGTCGGCGGCTTCCTCGCAGGTCTGGGATGTGGATGGAGACACTTTGAGCTCGAGCTTCTCCACCCAAGTGTCTCCCGTCTGCTCCGCGGCCTGCTCGGCCTCTGCGAGCAGCAGGTCGCGATCACGGATCAAGGCCCAGGACAAAGGTGACGCACCGGTCAGGTCGAGACGAACCACGGCATGACGGGATTTGACAGAGGCGCGAACACGTTCGAGTGCGGAACGGACTCGTCCGACGACATCGGACCATTCCTCCATTTCGGTCAGGTCGACATTCACCCCTTCGAATTGCGCGATGCTGGTCAGCCTCTCCTCTATCTCTACGGTGCGGTCGTCTCGTATCGTCACCAGGGTGACGGATTTCTCCCCGGCCTCATTGATGTCCCTGCCCTGTGGAATTCCCGGCATCACCACCGTGCTCGCCCCGGGATGGACCTGGCGGACATGGATGTGCCCAAGCGCCCAGTAGTCGAAGCCATGGGCATGCAGGTCGGTGGCGTTGCAGGGGGCATAGACGTCGTGGCCGGGCGATCCGGCCAGGCTGGTATGCATAATGCCGACATTGACCGCGCCTTCACGCGGCACTGAATACTTGGGCAGCAGGCTGTCCGGCGCCTTGGGGCTGGCAAAGCTCAAGCCATGAAACATGACGTCGAGCCCGGCGGCTGTCTGCAGCACGGACTGGGGACGGCCACCGAATATCGTGACCGTCTCCGGGAACACCAGCTGCTTCGATATGCGCGATAGCGCGTCATGATTGCCACGGATCTTGAAGACCCTAATGCCGGCCTGGTGCAGCCGTGTCATCTGCGACGCCAGGAAGCGGGCGGCTTTCA
>NZ_RZRP01000455.1:1757-5059 GCF_003997795.1 Mesorhizobium sp. M7A.F.Ca.US.005.03.2.1
GGTTTTCATCGACGTCTGATCGCCGTCGTAGAGATCGCCGGCAATGGCCAGCGCATCGACACGTTCCGCAAGGCAGAGATCGACGATCGAGACAAACGCTTGGCGACTGGCGTCTCCGACGAGTTCGGCAAGGTCGCCGTTTCGTAGGGCCAGCGAGCGCAGCGGCGAGTCGAGATGAATGTCGGCGGTGTGAACGAATCGAAATGGCATGGGGAAGTCTCCGGTCACAACTATAGGAGTGTTCGACCGCGGCTCGACAGGAAAATCTCAAGATAGGGGTGTTGGCGTTCGGGTATAGGTCGCCCTTGAGCAAGGTTCTTGGCTATGTGCCGGGGTGAGGCCATTTCGCGTTGACAGGGAGTTGCAAAACACCGCCCGAATGTCGAACATTCTCGGGATCGCGATTGATCCTTAGAACCCGGGAGCCTGTCTGGGGGCAATCTATCGGAGCGACTGCAGCGCCGGATGCCCAGATGCTACGGGTAATCTCGGCCGCAACGGAACTCGCCTGCGACCTCAAGCGAACAGATTGAATTATTGCACGAATTCAAGTCTGCCTCTGTATGCGACTTTCGAAGCACAAAAGGCGAACATGTAGTGGCGGCCCATGTGTTTTCGACGTCAACAGCAATGGCTCACTTCGGCTATCGGCCGTGAATGACCGAAGTGGGCCGGAAGCAGGTTGGCAGCTTCTGGGCACGCTGAGCAAATTCCGGACGTTCAACTCGATGACATGGGGCCTGGATTGGCCCAAAGCGGACAGAGGTCGGTTACGTCACATGCGGCCGCCGGACGGCGACCTGCACAGAATCAAGTCGGTCATGGATCTGGAACTCGGCCTGGTCGTCCGAGAGACTGCAGAGCGCCTGCAGAACCAGGACCTTGAACATCATCATCGCATCAGGGCGGCCGGCCGGCCGCCCTTGGCGCCATCGGAGTGCTCAGCCCCTTGGGCAAGGTTTCTGGAAACCCTCCCAACGACCAGTTCGGATCGGAAGGCACACCGGCATGGGTAGGGTGGGAGGCGCAAAAAACCCGCACTCCAGAGGGGGACTTTGGAAGCGGACTTTTTAGCGACCAAACACTCAAGGTGTTCGATGTGTCTATCAACACATCAGCAAGGCGTTTGTTCCTTCGAGGGCTGGTCAATCGATAACCTGCACGATCCTGCGGGTAATCCGGATCAACCAGAATCGCGTGATCTGCAACGACGACGTACTTGTATCTCACGTTGGGCACGTCGATCGCATGCAGGTTCGATGGTGTCGGGCAGAGCCGAACCGACATTGAGTTCGACGCCCGGCAGGCTGATCGACGCAAGATGCTGCTTGTGCAGTATTCGCGTAGGTCGGTCTGCTGTTTGGGAGCAACCACGATGACGTCCTCTGCGATGGCCGCACCAATACCGGCGACGAGGACAGACCGGCGGCGGCAGCGATAAGATAATTCTTCACTATGAGCTACTGCGATGGGCTTCGCCTTTGAAGGCTTCGCGGGCGACCGGGTTGGCTGGATCTCGTCGCGAAACCAAATGGCTAGCCGCGCCCCTGGCTGAGGACGCGGGCTGACTAAGTTGGGTGTCGGACCGAGGTCCCGACAGTGATCTTCGCGGTTTAGTACCAGCGCCCACGGCCATAGAAGCCGCCGCCGCCTAGCAGAATGACAATAAGAACAATGACCAGAATTGTCGTGATATCCATATTCGCCTCCTATGAGTGCTCCCGGCCATGTTCGCCGCTTGCCGCCCTTTTGATGATTTGTGTTCTTGTGCCTGCCGTCAGGTGAGCGGCTTAACGCAAGCCAAAAAAGCTGAGTGCCGCTAGTACGATAACTACAGCTCCGACTATCCAAATAATGCTGTTCAAAACGGCACCCTTTATCTTTAGTTGTCTATAAAGAAAAACTATCACTTTTGAAGAAAACGATTGTGCGCCGTTCTTGTTCCGCCGTGATGGATTTATAATTCGGCTGGAAGAGCGCAGGCATTTAAGTACATTGCGGGCCACGCCGTGTCGGGCCCGAAATCCTGCACCACCACACCGCCAGAATGGCTCGATCTACGCAATGTGCAGAATAACCCGCCACCTTGCGGTAGCGGGCTTGCCTGAGACGGCATCGGCTCATGCTTTATCAGTAGGGCGAATTGCACTGCTGACGAGGGCCGTAGTTGGGCTGGAACGTGTTGTCCGAAGCGCGATAGCTCCGGTACCGGTCGTAGCACCACTCCACATGGGCATCGCCTCGGTGGACACGGTTCTGGTTGTTGTTGATGATCGCGCTGCTGATCAGCGCGCCAGTGGCGAATGCCGCCAGGGGAAACCAGTAGTCGCCATGGCGGCGATAGCCGCGATGATAGTCACGATAGCCGCGATGGCCATTCCAAGTGGTGCCATCATTTTGCGAAAAATTTCGATTGCGGTGGACGCCCCGGTGCTTCATCCACGGCTTGTAGTCGACCGCCCGCACATCGGATGAAGCGGATGGCGCTTGGGGCAGGAATATCCCGGCGGCGGCGGCAGGCATGGCGGCGGCGGCGGCGAAAGACACTGACAATGTGGCCGCCAGCAAACCCGATACGATCTTTATCATTTCTTCTCCTTGAAGGGGTGGTTGACGTCCCTTATGACTTTAAAACGATTTAATCGCGTTGTGGTTCCGTCTGCGCTTCAAGGGAATGCGAACTTTATATGCTGTACATTCCGGCAAGCTGTCGCTTGGAATTATTTTTATGCGTGCCCAATACTCTGGGAGAAGCGAAATGACCGTTAATGGTGCGGCGGAGTTAAAACGGCTTTCACGACTTAAGAGTGCGACGACTATTGCTGCCAACACGACCCCGAACGTCACTTCGGGTACAGGACGACAAATTGCACTTGCGATGCGAGATTCTCGTCACTCGGTGCGAGCGCTGAGCCGCCGGCGCGACTGGCATCGGCTGTTCAGCTAAGAGAGGCCGGCTGGAGAAGCGGCAGCGGAGCGAAGCGGCAGCGAGTGGTTCCACGGCTGGCGGAACTGGCCCGAATGTCGTGCAAAGGCTACGCCGCCCGCGGTATGCGTGAGGTGAACGTCGCCCTGGTCACCGACACGCTGGTGCCGCCGGCGTCGCTGATGATCTCCACTTTGGCCTCGAGCTGCTTGACCAGCGCCTCGATAATGGCGGTTCCGAGGCCCCCGCTTGGCGCCTCGACGGCGGCTTTGCCGGCTCCATTGTCCGAGACCGTCAGCTTCCAGTCGCTGCCATCGGTCTCGTAGGTCACCTGGATCAACGCCTTCGCCTTCTCCAAAGGGAAGGCATATTTGAT
>NZ_RZRP01000456.1:0-5058 GCF_003997795.1 Mesorhizobium sp. M7A.F.Ca.US.005.03.2.1
ATCATCTCCATGGATCAGGGCGCCGAGTTGGCCGGTTGAAGCCTCGGCGGGTTGGGTCCATTCTGGACACATAGGTTACGGTTTTGGTCAAACCACACTGAGATGACACGACAGTTAGGCGTCATGTCGCTCTGCAATTATTGCTGTCGCGCCATCACATTTCGAGATAGATTACATCATTGCAGTCCGCCCTCGGAAGAGTACCCGTGGAAATCAGGCAGTTAAGATACTTTGTTGGCGTGGTCGAAGCAGGCAGTTTCACGAAGGCCGCTGGCTTTCTGAATGTCGCCCAGAGTGCGCTGAGTCTGCATGTGCGCCAATTGGAGGAAGGCTTCGGCACTCAGCTGCTGATACGCGACAGGACCGGCGTGAGCGTGACGGCGTCAGGAGCCAAACTCCTGGAGCGGGCGCGGGCGATTCTCAAAGAAATTCGAATTACCGAGGTGGAATTGACCAACACAGCCGCTTCCCCCGCCGGGGAGGTGACTATTGGCATTCCGTCTGGAGCTGCTCGCGTCCTGAGCGGTCCGCTGCTTGAGACGGTAAGACACGAACTGCCCAAGGTGTCCCTCAAGATGGTCGAGGGTATGACGGGACCGCTAGAGGAATGGATGGCGGCTGGACGCTTCAATCTGGCGGTTCTGTACCGCACTGCGGACAGTGTGGGGCGAATGACTGTGCTAGCGCGCGAAGACCTTTGTCTGGTGGTTCCGTCCGGCGAGCCACCGTTTGAAGATGCGATATCTCTGGCCGACCTGCATGCATTCCCCCTGGCGGTTCCCATGCGCAACAACAATGTCAGGCGTTCGGTGGCTGATGTCGTCGCACAACACGGTTGCGCGATGGACGTCAAGTTTGAAGTGGACTCGCTCTCAACGATCATCAACATGGTCGTAGAGGGAAAAGCGCATTCTATTCTCGCCCCGTCTGCCGTTCAGAAAGAAGCCTCTCAAGGGCTGGTCCGGACGGTCAAGATAGTCGATCCGGTAATTACCCGCTCCGTGGTGCTTGCTGTAAATCCCAAAGATGAGCGTTCTGCGGCCGTTTCTGCGGTCCGCAAGCTCATTCCGAAGGTCGCCAGAGAATTGATTGAGAGCCGGGGCTGGGTAGCATCGGCTCCTGACGCGACCTGAGAACCATCGATCTGTAAACAACGGCATGACTTCCTTCCTGTCGGAACAGATCGATCTGGATTCCAGATGGATTTAGGCACTAATCGATATTTGACCCGCTGCGACCATCGCGATGAAACTGGCTCAAGCGAGCTCAGCGGCTTCGAAAATTGAAACGGCGCTCGCATGGCCAGAATCACAAGTGGAGCCCGCGATGTCCCACGCCAGGAGCTACGAGCTCTTCATTAATGGCAAATGGCGAGCCGGTGGTAGCCGAGCCACTTTGCCGGTGATCAACCCGGCGACGGAGAAGGTATTTGCCTCAGTGGCCTCGGCTACGGTTCCAGACTTGGATGAAGCTCTTGCTTCGGCAGAACGCAGCCGCAAGGCGTGGTCCTCACGCCCCGCCAAAGAGCGTGGCGAGATCCTCGTCTCTGCCGCCAGCAATCTGGCTGAGAAAGCTGGCGCCGCAGCCAGGGACCTGTCGTCCGAACAGGGAAAGACGATTGCCGAAGCAACAGGAGAGTACGCGCGCGCAGTCGAAACGCTGGAATGGAATGGCCGGCATGCCGATGAGTTGTCGACCCCGATTCCGTTGGGTCCGAACAGGATGATCGTCCCGGAGGCCCTCGGTGTCGTCGCTGCCTTTACGCCGTGGAACTATCCAGCCGTTCTCATCGCCCGCAAGCTCGCCCCCGCGCTGGCGGCAGGCTGCCCGGTGATCCTCAAAGGGGCCGAAGAGACGCCAAGCGTGGCTGTCCATGTCGTGGAATCTTTGCGTCAAGCAGGGATACCGGAAGGCGTGGTCAACCTGGTGTTCGGTGTTCCTGTGCATATATCACGGCATCTGCTCAGTTCGCCAATTGTCAAAGTCTTGACGTTCACGGGGTCGACCGCTGTTGGGAAACAGCTGGCCACACTGGCCGCGAATAATCTGCAGCGCTGCATCCTTGAGCTCGGTGGACATTCCCCGGTTATTGTGTGCGAAGATGCCGACCTGGCAACGGCGATACCGGCTATTTCGGAATACAAATTCGAGTGCGCGGGCCAGAGTTGTAATGCGCCCAGCAGGATTCTTGTCGCCCGATCCCGCTATGAGGAATTCCTGTTCCGGATGACGGAGGCGGTCCGAAAAATCAGGATCGGTCCACCGGATGACCCTGCAACGCAGATGGGTCCCATGGCAAACGCGCGGCGAATCGAGGCCATGCAACGCCTGACCAAAGATGCGGTAGAGGGCGGCGCCCAAATCGAGACCGGTGGCATCCCCCTTGACCGACCGGGGTTTTACTGGCCGCCAACCATCCTGACTGGCGTACCGAAGGAAGCGAGAGTGCTTCATGAAGAGCCGTTCGGACCAATTCTCACCGTGGCTCCTTTCGATACGATCGAAGAGGCGATCGATGAAGCCAACGCCACGGAGTACGGTCTGGCCGCCTACTTGTTTACTGGCGCGGCCGATACGCAACAGAGGCTTGTGGGCGGTCTTTCTGCGGGCGCTGTTAGTGTGAATTACCTGAAAGGGGTTTCCGCTGATGCCCCTTATGGAGGAGTCAAACAAAGCGGCTATGGATATGAAGGCGGCGAGCAGGGGGTGCGAAGCTTCCAGATTCTGAAAATGGTCAATGGCCTCGGTTCATTTGGATAAAATCCGGTGGGAAACAGAACACGGACCATGGCCGGTAGCGACATCACAAGGAGCGTCGCCGACGCCCTTCAGTACATCTCGTACTATCATCCTCCAGATTATATCCGGTCTCTTTCTCACGCATACACGCGAGAACAGAGCCCGTCGGCGAAGAATGCCATAGGTCAGATTCTGCTGAACTCCCGCATGGCGGCCTTTGGGCGGCGCCCGATTTGTCAGGACACCGGACTTGTGGTTGTCTTCGCAAAGGTCGGCATGGATGCCCGCATTAAGTCAACAGCCAGTTTCGCGGATCTTGTGAATGAGGGCGTACGTCAAGCCTATCTCGATCCGGACAATCCCCTTCGGGCATCGATCGTTGCGGATCCCCTCGCTAGACGGGTCAACACCCGCGACAACACACCGGCAGTTGTCCATGTCGACCTGGTGCAAGGTAACCAGATTGAGATCACCATCGCCGCGAAAGGCGGCGGGTCGGAGAACAAGGCACGTTTTACCACCCTCAATCCCACCGCCTCCGTTTCCGACTGGGTGGTCAATACCGTTTCGACCCTTGGCAGCGGGTGGTGTCCACCTGGACTGATCTCTGTCGGCATCGGTGGTAGCGCTGAAAAGGCGATGCTGCTGGCCAAGGAGGCCATGAACGAGCCCATAGATATGGCGGAACTGATCGCAAGGGGGGCGTCAAGCGCAGAAGAGGGGCTGCGGATTGAGCTTTATGAGCGGATCAACGCGCTTGGTATCGGCGCCCAAGGCCTTGGTGGTCTGACGACAGTCGTTGACGTCAAGGTTGCGACCTATCCTACTCATGCAGCGTCCAAGCCTGTGGCGCTCATCCCGCAATGCGCCGCCAACCGGCACCTGAAGTTTACTTTGGACGGCTCTGGACCCATCAGCCTCCAGCCGCCCGATTTGCGCGAATGGCCCGACATCGGAGCCGACGAATTGAACCCAGCCGGCGTCCGGCGGGTCAATTTAGATACGCTTACGAAGGAAGAGACGGCATCGTGGCGCTGCGGTGAAACGCTCCTGCTTTCTGGAAAGATGCTGACGGGCCGTGACGCTGCCCACAAACGAATGGTCGAACTGATTGATGCCGGCAAGCCGCTCCCAGTCGATCTGAGGGGCCGCGTGATCTACTACGTCGGTCCCGTCCGGGCAGTGAGGAATGAAGTCGTTGGACCCGCCGGTCCAACAACCTCCAGCCGCTTGGACGATTTTACGGACAAGGTGCTCGCCGAAACCGGCCTTTTCGCGATGGTGGGCAAAGCGGAGAGGGGACCGGCGGCCATCGCGTCGATTGTAAGACACAGAACGCCATACCTTGCTGCAGTGGGTGGCGCTGCGTACCTGATTTCAAAGTCGATTAAGGCGGCGCGGATTGTCGCCTTTGAAGACCTGGGCATGGAAGCCATCTATGAATTCGATGTGCAGGACATGCCCGTCGTCATGGCTGTCGATGTTGAGGGAAACTCCATTCACAATTCCGGGCCTCTTGAGTGGCGTAAGCGTATGGCAGCCGACAGCATCGCACGCAACATCGGTGTTTGAGTCTTTCCGGTTGGGCGATTTCGGCCAGACCCGAGCGCCAAATTATCGGGCAAGCCATAAGACGAGCGGCATTTGCGGTGCCCTGCGCCTCGGCGAGCCGGCCAAGCAAGGCCTTCAATTCACCCTAATAGTTGAATGTGCGAGTGAATACTGCATTGAGTATGCCGTCCATGCGATCGAGGGTCGAATGCAGTCGCGCGTCTATCAAGTACGGCAGCGAGATTCAAGAAAATCGGTTATCTATTTATCATGGTCTCCGCCGCCGCCGACTATTCTCTCCAGCTGCACCATTGCCCCGTTGGGCGTTGGGGCGATAGCCAAATTACTTCTGCAGCTTTTCTCAGCGGATCGCTCACCCTCAGCTGATTTTCGTACCCCATTCTGGCACATCTCGGGCCTGGAACGGATGCCTTCCACTGCTACATTCGCTCGTTTCAATTGATGATAGAATTGATCGGCACACAACGCGATGTCATCGCTGAGAGCATAGGTTATGAAGTCGAAACCCGATCCCGTGCAACTCGACAGTTGGGACCTGCGGATCCTCTCCGAAATTCAGGCAGACGGTCGGATTTCAAAAAGTGAGCTTGCAAAACGAGTTCATCTTTCGGCGTCCGCCTGTTCGGAGCGGCTCCGAGCACTCAAGGCCGCGGGGATTATTGAGGGATTTTATGCGCGGCTGAGTCCTGCCCTCATCGGCGGCATGATCTTTGTGATGGTGGAGGTCGTGCTGGATCGTCATCGTCT
>NZ_RZRP01000457.1:0-5049 GCF_003997795.1 Mesorhizobium sp. M7A.F.Ca.US.005.03.2.1
GAGACAGGTGCGGAACAGGCCGATGCCCATGGCACCAGCCTCTTGCGCCGCTTCGATTTCCTCGAGTGAGCCGATATTGGCCGCCACCTCGATGATCCTGCCGTCCGCGAGCTTCGGCGTCACCGTCTTGAAGATGGTCAGCCCGGCGCGCTCCTTTGCCGCCGCTTCGACGCGGCCGGCGAAATCGGCACGGGTCGCCTCGTCGGGGTCGATGATCACATGGCCGGCATTGCCGTCGAGCGCGACGTCTCGCGCGGTACGCAAGGCATTGACCTGGTCGCCGAGGCCGAGCACTGCCGGAATGCCGTGCGAGCGCGCGATGATGGCGATGTGCGAGGTGGCGCCGCCATGGCCGCACACCACGCCGCCGATACGCTTCAGCGGCGCGCGTGCCAGATCCCAGGCGCCGATGTCGTCGGCGATCAGGATAGCGCCTTCAGGGATGTTTTCGAGGCTGACATCGTCTTGGCCCAGCAACACCAGGCAAATCTGCCGCCCGACCGCATGAACGTCATCCGCCCGCGCGTTGAGATAGTGATCGTCGACGGCGCTGAACTCGGCGGCAATGGTGGAGGCGGCGGTGATGACGGCGGAAACCGCGTCGTTGCCGCCCTTGATCAGGCCCTCGGCCTCACCAGTCAGGCTGTCGTCGGCGGCGATATCGCGCAGCGCGGCGACGATGCCGCGGTCTCCAGCCGACAGGCTGTCCTGCGCCAACGCATGATCCATGCGGGCCTGGACGGCGCCGACAGCCGTGCGGAACCGGTCGATCTCGCCTTCTATCTCCTCGGCCCGCAACATCCGGCCCTGTCCAGCGATATCGGGTGGGAAATGCGCAAAGGCCGGGCCGACGGCGAAACCTTCGCTGGCGGCCACGCCACGCAAGCGGTTTGCCCCGCCAGGTGCCGCCAGCACGGATCCCGGCGCGGGTGCCGCTTCCTGCCCGGCATCGTTGGCTGGGCTCTGCGCTTCCGCTTCATCATCGAGGCCGGCCCGCGGATTCTCGAGATAGCCGATCAGCGCCTCGAGCGCCTCGATGGCATCGGCGCCATTCGCCCGCACCGTGACTTCCTGGTTCTCCTTGACCGCCAGCAGCATCAGCTTGACCGAACTCTTGGCGCTGACCGCCTTGCCGTCCTTGACCAGTTCGACGTCGGATTCGAAGCCCTTGGCGAGCTTCACGAACCGCGTCGCGGGACGGGCGTGCAAACCTTCATGCACTCTGACGATGGTCGAGCGTTCCATGGCAAATACTCTGGTTTTGGGCGCCGCTCCCAACATGGGCCGCGGCGCGAATGCTGTCAGGCGGCGATGGTGATGATCGCGCCGGTCTTCAGGGCGGCCACGAGCGCTTGCGGATCGACTTGCGACGCACAGATCTCGCCCGGTCTCTCGGCCTCGGTAGCGCCGTTGAACGAAATGACGACATGACCCATTTCCAGCACCTTGCTCCACGCGCTGGAGCCGACCGCTGTGATCACAGCGGCAACCGGGCCGAGGGTGATCGAAGCGCCCTTGGCGGGCGCTCCGTCACTTGGTCCCTGCTCCGCCTTGTGGAGCACCGAAACCTCGGCAAGCTCCGGCGGCGAGCCATCCGCAAACAGGATGACCACGCCCCCTTCGGCAAGGTCCGCCACTTCGGGGCCGATGGCAGTGACCCGTGTTCTCAAAAGAACCGTCATATGGCGAACCTCATTTCTCAACTTTCCCTAGAGCGGTGAACCGCACTATCTCTTTGTTTTGACGCAATTTCCAAGGGAAAGCATTGTGCGCTTTTCCCGGAATTGCCTTAGAACACGATCAGGCTGACGACCCAGGCGATCAGCACCGAGACCGGACCCATGATCTGGCGGCTGATGAGCACCGCCGGAACGCCGATTTCGATCGTCTTAGGCTTGGCCTCGCCGAGCGCCAGGCCGACGGGGACGAAGTCGCAGCCCACCTGGGTATTGTAGGCAAACAGCGCCGGCAGTGCCATTGCCGGCGAAATCGTGCCGTTGGCGATCTGCGGGCCGATGATGGCAACGCCGATGACCTGCGCGATGACAGCGCCTGGCCCGAGGATGGGCGACAGGAACGGCAGGCCGCAGATCGCCGAGATGATCAGCAGGCCGACGATGTTGTTGGCCAGCGGACCCATCGGCTGCGCCAGCACATCGCCGATCCCGGTATACAGGATCAGACCGATGAGCATGGTCACGAAGGCCATGAACGGCAGCACGTTGCGGATGACCTGGTCGATGGTGCGGCGGCCGGCATTGAAGAAGATGCCGACGATACGTCCCATGACGCGGCCGATCGTGCTGATGAGGCCGATCAGCCCACCTTCGCTCGGCAGCGGCTGTGGTGCCGCGGTCGCATTGTTGCTTGAACTCATCGCTGCTGCTCCCCCTGCAGTCGTGATCGTTTCGGATCCGTCCGCCATTGTGATGTTGGCCGGCTTCACGCCCGAAACGTAGATGTCCTCGGTGATGAACTGGGCCAGCGGCCCGGATTGACCGACCGGCGTCAGATTGACGGTCGGGATACGTTTGCGCGGATAGACGCCGCATCGTGCGGTGCCGCCGCAATCGACGACGACAACCGCCATCTCGCTTTCGATCGGCGGTGCCCTGAAGCCGTCGACGGCCTCGGCGCCGGTCATGTCGGCGATGAGCTGCGCCACCGGGTGAATGCCACCACCGGTGACGGAAACCACCTTGCTGCGCTGTTCGGTCGGCTCGATGATGAGCGGGCCACCCCAGCCGGTTTTGCCCTGGGAGATCTTTACGGCTTTATATGTCTTGGCCATGATGTCCTCCCCGCCCTTACAGCTCGACGCCTTGGCGGCGTGCCATGATCGCGGTGATGCGTTCGGTCAGCATGCCCTTGAGCAGGATGACGACGAGGCCGACGATGGCGTACCAGATCGCCACCTTGACGTGGTAGCCGGCGACGACGACGCCCTTCTTTTCCAGCTCCAGCAGCGCGACGAGAATGCCACCCCAGACGAAATACTCGCCGGGATTGATGTGCGGGAACAGGCCGAGCGGCGGGTGCACATAGGACACGGCCGCGTCATAGAAGGCTGGCTTGTGCTTTTCTTCCAGGAACGATCCGAACGTATAGGCCATCGGATTGGTGAGGAAGAACACCGCCAGCAGCGGCAAAAGCGTGTAGCGCGTCAGCGCGATCCGACCGGCGCCGCGCGCCAGGCCATGCACGCGCTCTTCACCGACCAGTTCGGTGACGGCATAGAAGGCCGTCATCAGCACCACCAGCGTCGGAATGATGCCGGTGACGAAGCCGGCGAAGACCTCGCCACCCTTCTGGAAGATGCCGATGAAGTACTTGCCGATGGCGGTCAGCCAGCCGAGCTGCTCTTCCTGCTGGACGTCCTTCAGCTTTTCCTTGAACTGATCGACGGTGATCGGTCCGCTGTCCGCTTGTGCGAGGACAACGAGATGGTCGGAGGCATGCTCGACAGCGAGCTTGCCATGCAATGCGGCATCCGAAACCATAGCACCTGCGACATGCAGATTGTGCACGGCCATGTCGGCATGCTGCGCCAACAACGAAAATACAGACATTTCTCCTCCTTATGCCACCCGCCGGTTGATCCCAGTCGGTGCGCGGCGTCCTCTATCCCTTCGATTTAGAACCCGAAATCATCCGGCTCTAAGCCCTTGCTACGTTCAAACCGGACAGGCCCGGCTTCTTCCCCGGCTCCGACCGTGTTTTGTCGATCTGCTCGATCGCCCGTTTCACGGCCTCGGCCACACCGGGTTCCCCCTCCCCCATGATTGCAGGGTTGGACCGGAGTCGATCGAGGGGAACACCCTCGAATTCTTCATGTCTCTTGAACTTGGTGAAGACGGAACGGCCGCTCATCACCATCAGGCGGCGCACGACCAGATCGGGCGTCACCACGACGAGCGCGATGGTGCCCTTGGCCAACCGGCCGCGAAAATTGCCGGCTCCGACGAAGCCGTCCTTGTACTGGTCGGTGACGCCCCTGAAGACATCCGAATAATGCCGCATCTGCAGCCAGACGCCGAGCGACTGCAGCGCCCACACGATAACCAGCAGAAGCAGTCCCCACTGCCAAATCGCCATTCGGTTCTCCTCCCGAAGCCTCAGTTGAATCGCACCTTGGACCGGCGCGTGACAACAGCAAAGTGAGAACATTTGTTTCCGAGAATGTCAATATGTATGATATTGGCCTCTGAAGCGGTCATCCACAGGGCCGCTGACAGATTTCGGCGGCGGCGCCCTTGTGCTAGGCTGACCGGGAAACAGGATACGAGGAAACATGGACCTGCCCTTCCGGGACGAACTGGCCTTGATGCCCGATCTTCGCCATCGGCTGCGGCAGTTGCGCTGGTTCCGCGCCACCTTTCGCGGCAGCGCCAAGGTGGTCGCGGACACGTTCGGCGTGCGCTTCGAGATCGACGAGGCCAAGCTCACCAGGGCCTTTCTCGACTGGGTCGAGATCATGGAGGCGCAGAAGCGCTTCGCCGCGATCGACCGCGCCGACTTCATCGTCTTTGCCGCCGGCCTCGTGCTGCGTGAGCTGATAAAACAGGCGCCGGCCAGGGAAATCTCCGGCCTCACGCAGCTGATCGAGACGGAAACGAACGCCGGCACGCTGGAAATCGTCCGCTTCTGGCCGGAGGGTTTCCTCTACACCAACTACTGCGTCTCGGTGATTTCGGCGATCCACGAGCAGGAATTCGGCACGGCACCCGGCATCGACAAATGCGCCGACGATTTGCGCACCTGGTGGTCCTATCGCGAGAATGTGACCGAGATGCCGGCCTATGCGGTGGCTTTCCTCGACCGCTTTCTCGGCGCCGAACCGAACTGGATCACCCCGGATCGCGCGCAGTCCCGGCAAGCCATGCAACGGGCGCTCGGGTCTTCCCGTGCGAGCGATGCGTTGCGCCAGCTTTGAGCCCGCTCTTCGCGTCCCCAAAACCGCACGTGCTATTGAACATTTGACTTTTTGCCGATAGCGATGTGCGAAAATTGACTCGAGAGGGAAACGCGTGGCGCGACCAAGGCCTATTA
>NZ_RZRP01000458.1:0-5047 GCF_003997795.1 Mesorhizobium sp. M7A.F.Ca.US.005.03.2.1
ATTATTTTCTAATGTTAATAAATTAATTAAGCCTGTCAAGCACGGCAAAGCGCGGCTTGCGACTGGCATCGATGCACCTGGGTTTCACCCTACCCTGCCGCTGGAGTAGGGGCATTGACGCGAGGGGAGATAGCGGGGAAGGCAAGGCCGTCATGAGTAGGTCGAAGATCAGCCAAGCGGAGACGGCCACCTATGCCGCTTGGCTCCCGCGCGCGCTAAGCTGCGGTGGCAGCCGAGCGCTTGAACAGGATGGTCACCCGCGTGCCCTCGCCGGCGCTCGACGTCACGTCGAACTCCGCCTTGGCATTCTCGGTCAGCGAGCGGGCGATCAGCGCGCCGAGTTTGCCGCGCTTGGGCCAGCTCTCGCCGTCCGGCAGGCCAATGCCGTCATCGGCGACCACGATGCGGCAGCCATCGCCGTCAACGATGCTGTGCAGCGTGATCGTACCGCCGTCGCGCCCCTGGAAGGCATGTTTGAGCGCATTGGTCAAAAGTTCGTTCACCACCAGCCCGGTCGGCATGGCGACATTGATCGACACCGGATAGGTGTCGACCTTCATGTCGAGGCGGATGCCCTCGACCGCATGCGAGTTCATGACCGCCGACGCGATCTGGCTGAGATAGACACCAAGATCGACCTCATCCTTGCCATCGTCCCCCGACAGCGTCTGGTAGAGGATCGCCAGCGCATCGACGCGCCCCGCCAGCCTCTCGAAACGCTTCTGGTCCGGTTCGGCCGCGTTGCGCGTCTCCATCCGGATCAGCGCGGTGATCATCTGCAGATTGTTCTTCACCCGGTGCTGGAGTTCGCGCAGCAGCGTGTCCTTCTCACGGATGCGCTCGTCGATCGATCGCGCATCTTCGGTTTCGCCATGGGCCGAAACGTCGACCAGCGCCACCAGCCGGAAGCAGGCCTTGCCATTGTCGTCCTCGATGACGTTGGAATAGACGTCGACGATAGTCGGTTGGCCTTCCTTCCGCTCCAGCCGGAACGTGCCGATGAAATCAGTGTCCTCGACCACGGCCTCGAACAGCGGCCGGTCCTTCTGCTTGTGCAGGCCGGTGCCGGAAAGCGCCGCCCAGTGTTGGCGAGCGAGCATCGCCGCCTTGAGGCCGGACAGTTTCTCGAATTCCGGATTGGCATAGACGACACGCTCCTTCGAACCCAGGTCCGAGACGGCAATGGCGATCGGCACCTGGTCGAGGAACTTCTTGAACTGTTCGCTTTCGAGCGCGCTGGCAAGGTCCGGCGTTTCGAGCAGCTGCCCGACCGCTTCGGCCTTCTGTGTATCGGATGTCATCTGCGGCGCCTATGCTGTGTGGGCACCATCAATAACAGCGATGCGATCACCCCGCCATCGCCAAACATGGAGTCCGCATTTTCACGCCCCGCATCGGCGATGGCGGCGTGTCTGCCGAATTGACGCCGCTGCCTGAGAGCGCCTCAGGAGGCCGGCTTCGACGCCAGCCGTGGACCGGCCTTGACGTCGACGATCTCCGGCTTGGCGCTGTCGACCGCGCCATCCCAGCCGCCGCCGAGCGCCTTGTTGAGGGCGATGTAGTTGGTCGCCAGCAGGACGCGGCTTTGCAGCAGCGAGTCCTCGGCCGAATAGAGCGAGCGCTGGGCGTCGAGCACGTCGAGGAGGCTTGTCTCGCCGGCCTTGTAGAGCGTGCCTTCGAGACTTGCCGCCTCGCCATAGGACTTCGCGGACGAGGCGAGCTTGCCGATCCGGATGCGCTCCTGCGACAACAGCACCAGCGCGTTCTCGACATCCTCGAGCGCCGTCAGCACCGAAGACCGGTAAGCGATGAAATACTGATCGCGTTGCGCCTTGGCGACCTCGACGGCCGCCTGCAATTGGCCGGCATTGAACAGCGGCACACTCAGCGTCGGCCCGAACGACCAGCCGATCGACGAATTCTTGCCGAGATCGCCAAGCTTCAGCGCCGCCGTGCTGATGTCTCCCGTCAGGCTGACCGATGGATAGCGGGCGGCTTCGGCCTGGCCGATCTTGGCGGTATATTGCGCATATTGGCGCTCCGCCATGCGCAAATCGGGCCGCGATAGCAGGAGGTCGGCGGGAATTCCGGTGGGCATCGGCAGGCGCGGTGCAGGAATGGGCGCGACCCGCTTCAGCCGCTCGTTGAGCGAGGCAGGCGGCCGGCCGGCCAACACCGCGAGACGATGCACGGCCTGCGTATAACTTGCCTCCAGCGTCGGAACGGCGGCTTCGGTGCTCGCTGCCTGCCCCATCGCCTTGGCGACATCGGCGGCGGTCGCCGTGCCCGCCTGCGCCATGGTGCGGGTAAGTTCGGCGGTCTGCCTTTGCGACGCGGCCGAACGACGGGCGAGCGCGATGCGGGCCTGGTAGCCGCGCGCCTGGGTATAATAGGAAGCGACATCGCCGACCAGGGTGAGAAGCGTCGAGCGCAGTTCCTCCTGCGAGGCGTTCAGCCCGTAGCGCGCGGCCTCTACGCCCCTCCGGTTGGCGCCGAACAGGTCGAGCTCCCAGCTTGCATCGAAGCCGGCCTGGTACTCGCTGTAGGTGGCGTCAGAGCCTGATGTGGTCTCGGCCGACTTGTTGCGGGAGGCCGAGCCGGAGCCGTCGGCCGAAGGCAGCAATGTGCCGGCACTCTGGCGATAGCTGGCGCGCGCCTCGCGGATTTTTGCCTTGGCGGTGGCGACATCGAGATTGCCGGCAACCGCTTCCTCGACAAGCGTGTTCAGCTCGGGATCGCGTAGCCGCTGCCACCATTTTGACAGTCGTGCCGGCTGGGCAGGCTTTGTCGGCTTCTGGCCGCTCCAATTCGCCGGCATTGCCATTATCGGTGTCTGATAATCCGGACCGACGACGCATCCCGCGAGCAGGACAGCGGTGAGCATGGGCGCAAGAAGCCGCCTCGCGGCCACCGAGCCACGTTCCAAACCTGTCATGTGAAGTTTTCCTTATTGCTGGGTGGCCGTCACCGGCGTCTCGCCCGTATCTGGTTTGGCCGCCCTGCCCTTGAAGATGCGCCGCACCGTGACGAACAATAGCGGCACCAGGAAGACGCCGATCACCGTCGCCGCGATCATGCCGCCCATCACGCCGATGCCGACCGAGTTCTGCGCGCCCGAGCCCGCACCGCTGGCGATCGCCAGCGGCAGCACACCGAGGATGAAGGCCAGCGACGTCATCAGGATCGGCCGCAGCCGTTGTCGCGCCGCCTCCAGCGTCGCCTCGACCAGCCCCATCCCGGCGGCTTGCCGCTCGATGGCGAACTCGACGATGAGGATGGCGTTCTTGGCGGCGAGACCGATCGTGGTCAAAAGGCCGACCTTGAAATAAACGTCGTTGGACTGGCCGAACAGGCTGGCCGCCAGCAGCGCGCCGAAGATGCCGATCGGCACCGACAGCATGACCGCGAACGGGATCGACCAGCTCTCGTAGAGTGCGGCCAGGCACAGGAACACGACCAGCGCCGAAATCGCGTAGAGCGACAGCGCCTGGTTGCCGGAAAGCTTCTCCTGGTGCGACAGCCCGGTCCACTCGTGCGAATAGCCGGCGGGCAGTTGCGCGACGAGCTTGTCGATCTCGTCCATGGCGGCACCCGAGCTGACGCCCGTGGCCGCCGCGCCCTGGATCTCGACCGCCGCCGAACCATTGTAGCGCTCCAGCCTGGGCGAGCCGAATGTCCAGTGGCTGGAGGCAAAGGCCGAGAACGGCACCATGGCGCCGCTGGCGTTGCGGACCTGCCATTTGTCCAAATCTTCCGGCTGCATGCGGAAGTTCGGGTCCGACTGCAGATAGACCGGTTTCACCCGCCCGCGATCGATGAAGTCGTTGACGTAATCGCTGCCCCAGGCGGTCGAAAGCGTGTTGTTGATGTCGGCCAGGCTGACGCCCAGCGCGCTGGCCTTCTCCTGGTCGATGTCGACCGAGAATTGCGGCTGGTCTTCCTGGCCGTTGGGCCTTGTGTTGGCGAGCACCTTGCTCTGCCCGGCCAGGGCCAGAAGCTGGTTGCGCGTCTGGATCAGCGCGTCATGGCCGGCGCCGTTGACGTCCTGCAGGTAGAAGTCGAAGCCGTTGGTATTGCCGAAGCCCTGGATGGCGGGAGGCGCGAGCGCGAAGACCTGCGCGTCCCTGATCTTCGAAAACGCGCCCATCGCCCGGCCGGCGATGGCCTGCGCGGCGGAAGCCGGCGATTTGCGCAGGTCGAAATCCTTCAGCCGCACGAAAGCGATGCCGACATTCTGCCCTGCGCCGCCGAAGCCGAAGCCGGAGGCGGTGAACACCCCGTCGACGACGTCCTTCTCCTGGTTGAGATAATGGTCGGTCACTTCTGCCAGCACGCGCTCCGTGCGATCCTGCGTCGCGCCGACCGGCAGCTGCACGCTGGTGATCAGGATGCCCTGGTCCTCTTCCGGCAGGAACGAGCTCGGCAGCCGGGCAAACATCCAGCCCACGGCAACGACGATGGCCAGGAACATGACGAGGAAGCGCCAGGATCGGTTGATGATGCCGTGCGAGCCGTCGCGGTAGGCAAGCGTGCCGCGGTCGAAGACACGGTTGAACCAGCCGAACGGGCCGGTCTGCGTCGCGTGGTCCTTGGGCGGCCGCAGGATGGTGGCGCAAAGTGCGGGCGTCAGCACAAGGGCGACCAGCACGGACAGCACCATCGCCGAGACGATGGTCACCGAGAATTGCCGGTAGATGATGCCGGTCGAGCCGCCGAAGAAAGCCATCGGCACGAACACGGCCGAAAGCACCGTGGCGATGCCGATCAGCGCGCCGGTGATTTCGTGCATCGACTTGCGCGTCGCCTCCTTCGGCGACAGGCCTTCCTCCTGCATCACGCGTTCGACATTCTCGACGACGACGATGGCGTCGTCGACCAAGAGGCCGATGGCCAGCACCATGGCGAACATGGTCAGTGTGTTGACGGAATAGCCGAACAGCGACAGCACGCCGAACGTGCCGAGCAGCACCACCGGCACGGCGATCGTCGGGATGATGGTGGCGCGCAAATTCTGCAGGAAGATGAACATCACCAGGAACACCAGCAC
>NZ_RZRP01000459.1:0-5005 GCF_003997795.1 Mesorhizobium sp. M7A.F.Ca.US.005.03.2.1
ACGCTGTTCGGAGAGAATGGCGCCGGCAAGTCGACGCTGATGAAGATCCTCTCCGGCGTGGTCACGCCGACATCCGGCGACATCGTGCTCGACGGCAATCTCGTCAGCTTTTCTTCGTCCTCGGACGCGCGCGATCGCGGCATCTCGATCATCCACCAGGAACTCAGCCTGGCGCCCAACCTCAGCGTTCGCGACAACATCTTCATGGGCCGCGAACTGCGCACCAGGACCGGCCTCGACTTCGCCGAGGAGCAACGCCAGGCGCGCGCTCTGATGGCTGATCTCGAAGAGGACATCGATCCGATGACCCTGGTCGAGGATCTGCGCCTCGGCCAACAGCAGATCGTCGAGATCGCCCGGGCACTGTCGGTCGATTCGCGCATCCTCATCATGGACGAGCCGACCTCCGCGCTCAGCGCAACCGAGGTGGAAGTTCTGTTCAAGGTGATCCGCGATCTGACCAGCCGCGGCGTCTCCATCGTCTACATATCGCATCACCTCGAAGAGGCGCTGCAGATCACCGACTATGCCGTTGTCCTGCGCGATGGCGCGATTACCGCGACGGCCGAAGCTCGGGATATCGATCTCGAATGGATCGTGCGCAACATGGTCGGCGAGAATTTCGATCTCGGCTCGCCGCCGACCGGCCATGAATTCGGCGAAGTCGCCCTATCGATCGAGGATGTCAGCGTCGTCGACACTTCGGGCTCAGGTTATTCCGTCGTCGATCACCTGTCGCTGGACGTGCGAGCAGGCGAGATCGTCTGCATCTACGGGCTGATGGGTGCCGGGCGCACGGAATTGCTGGAGGCCGTCGCCGGACGAGTGCCGATGGCGGGCGGGCGGGCGCTGCTGGAAGGCGAGGACGTCTCGGGGCTGAGCATTGCCCAGCGTATCTCCAGAGGGCTTGTGCTGGTCCCCGAGGACCGGCAGCGCGACGGACTGGTGCAGACGATGACCGTCGGTCGTAATCTTTCGCTCGCCAGCATCGAAGCGTTCGCCAGGGGCCTGTTTCTGTCTCGTTCCAGAGAGCGAGAGCTGGTCGAAGACTCGATCCGCAAGGTGACCGTCAAGACCGCTGGCGGCAACGCCATGATCGGATCGCTGTCGGGCGGCAATCAGCAGAAGGTCGTCATCGGCAAGATGCTGACGACCAATCCCAAGGTTATCCTTCTCGACGAGCCGAGCCGCGGCATTGATGTCGGTGCCAAGGCCGAAGTCTTCCGCTTGCTGAGCGAACGCGCTGCGCAGGGCCTTGCCGTCGTCTTCTCGACCTCTGAGGTCAACGAATGCCTCAGCATTGCCCACCGCATCGTCGTCATGCGCCGCGGCAGGATTTCAGCCGAATTCGGCGCCAATGCCACCAAAGAGCAGATCATGGCCGCCTCGGGCGAAGCCGTGGTCGCCTGATCACCAGGAATTTCGGAGCCCACACCATGACCGATGTCAGCCAGGCCAGAAAACAGTCCAGTCCAAGCGCGAGCGAAGGCTTCGATCTCGCCAAGCTGCTGCTCGAGGGCCGCGCTTTCTTTGCCCTGATCGTCATCATCGTCGTGTTCTCGATCCTGTCGCCCTACTACCTCTCGGTGGCGAATTTCCTGACCATGGCCTCGCATGTCGCCATCTTCGGCATCCTCGCGATCGGCATGCTGCTTGTCATCCTCAATGGCGGCATCGACCTGTCGGTGGGGTCGACGCTGGGCTTGGCCGGCGTCGTTGCCGGCTTCCTGATGCAAGGGGTGACGCTGAGCTGGCTGGGCGTCGTTCTCTATCCGCCGGTGTGGGTGGTCGCGGTGCTGGCCTGCATGCTGGGCGCCGTCGTCGGGCTGATCAACGGCGTGCTCATCGCGCGCTTCAAGGTTCCAGCTTTCGTCGCCACCCTCGGCGTCATGTACATGGCGCGCGGCCTGGCGCTGCTGATGACCAGCGGCCTGACCTACAACAATCTCGGCGGCAAGCCGGAGCTCGGAAACACCGGCTTCGATGCGCTTGGCTTCAACCGCTTGTTCGGCGTGCCGACGGGCGTCGTGGTTCTCGTGGTCATCGCGCTCATTGGCAGCATCGTCCTGAACCGCACCGCTTTCGGGCGCTGGCTCTACGCCTCGGGCGGTAATGAACGCGCGGCCGAACTCTCCGGCGTTCCGGTCAAAACAGTGCAGATTTCCGTCTATGTGCTGTCGGGCATCTGCGCCGCCATTGCCGGCCTGATCCTGTCCTCGCAGCTTACATCGGCGGGACCGACCGCCGGCACCACCTACGAACTGACGGCCATTGCGGCCGTCGTCATCGGCGGCGCGGCACTGACCGGCGGCCGCGGCAACATCCGCGGAACCCTGCTCGGTGCCTTCGTCATCGGCTTCCTGTCCGACGGTCTGGTGATCATCGGCATCTCATCCTACTGGCAGACAGTGTTCACCGGCGCGGTCATCGTGCTCGCCGTGCTCCTCAATGCCGTTCAGTATCGCCGCCGCAGCAAGCTCCCAAGCGCGACAGGTGGCCAACCGACTTCTCAGAAACGGGGGAAGGCCGAACCGGCCAATCCTGCCCAAGGGAAGACTGCCAGGTGAACTGGCAGCAACACCGCGTAATCATTGGAGGAATGTACATGAAAACCATGCTGAAAAGTCTGCTCGCGGCCGCGATGGTCGTTGGGTTCACGGCCGCCGCGTCAGCCGCGGGCCTGATCTCGATCATCGTCAACGATCCGGCCAATCCCTACTGGCTGACCGAGGGCAACGTCGCCAAGGCCGAGGCCGAGAAGCTTGGCTATACGGCCAATGTCGGCGCCCACAAGGGCGATACCAATACCGAAAGCAATTTGATCGACACCGCCATCACCAACAAGTCGGTGGCGATCATTCTCGATCCGGCCAACGCCGACGGCTCTGTCGGTGCGGTGAAGAAGGCGATTGCAGCCAACATCCCGGTGTTCCTTGTCAATGCCGAGATCAACCAGGAAGGCCTCGCCAAGGGGCAGCTCGTTTCCAACAACGCGCAGGGCGCTGCTCTCGGTGCCCAGCAGTGGGTGCAGGCCGTCGGTGAAAAGGGCAAATATGTCGAACTGCTCGGCGCCCCGTCGGACAACAATGCCGCCACGCGCTCGAACGGTTACGCGACTGTGCTGAGCCAGTACCCGGATCTCGAAAAGGCTGCTTCGCAGGTCGCCAACTGGGATCGTACCCAGGGCCACGACAAGATGCAGAGCATGCTGCAAGCCAATCCCGACATCATCGCCGTGATCAGCGGCAATGATGAAATGGCTCTCGGCGCGGTTGCGGCGCTGAAGGAAGCTGGCAAGCTCGCCGGCATCAAGGTCGGTGGCTTCGACGGCTCCCCGGACGCGGTTGCGGCGATCAAGTCCGGTGAACTGCAGTACACCGTGCTTCAGCCGGTCGCCATCTTCTCGGCCAAGGCCGTGCAGCAGGCGGACTCGTTTATCAAGACGGGTGCCACCGGTGCGGCGACCGAGAAGCAGCTGTTCGATTGCCTTCTCATCACCAAGGACAATGTCGACAAGTACACCGCACCCTTCGTGCTGTCTGAGTAATACCTGCACAGGGGGTGTCCTTGCGGACACCCCCTGCCTCTTCTACGAAATGACTGCCCTCGTGAACTGCCTTCGCAACCAATCGGAATTTGCGGCATGAAAGACCTGCTGATCGGCATCGACGCGGGAACGTCGGTGATCAAATCGATCGCTTTCGATCTGTCCGGGCGGCAGCTCGCCATGACGTCGGTGCCCAATAGCTTCGTCACGCTGGAAGGCGGCGGCGCCGAGCAGGACCTCGACCAGACTTGGCGCGACATGGCGCGGACCGTTCGCGATCTCGCGGCCAAGATTCCCGACCTCGCGCAACGAATCGCGGCGGTGGCCATCACCGGGCAAGGCGACGGAACCTGGCTGATCGATAGCGACGGCATGCCTGTCTCGCGCGCCTGGCTGTGGCTCGATGCCCGCGCCGGACATTTGGTGGACGAGATGCGCGCCGATCCCCGGGATCGCAGGCGGTTCGAACTGACCGGCACGGGGCTGAATTCCTGCCAGCAAGGCGCCCAGCTTGCCTTCATGAAAAAGAATCATCCCGACATGCTGGAGCGGGCGGCCACCGCACTGCATTGCAAGGATTGGCTCTACTTCAAGATGACGGGCGAACGCGCCACCGATCCCTCCGAGGGAACCTTCACCTTCGGCGATTTTCGGTCGCGCACCTATTCCGACGAAGCCCTCGACATCCTGGATCTGACGACGCATCGCCGCCTGTTGCCTCCCATGCTCGAAGGCACCACCGACCATCATCCGCTATCGCGATCGGCGGCGGCGGAGACCGGCCTGCTCGAAGGCACGCCGGTGGTGCTGGGCTACGTCGACATGGTCATGACGGCGCTCGGAGCCGGCCTCTATGATCCCTCGGGCAATGTCGGCTGCACGGTCATCGGCTCGACCGGCATACACACGCGCTTCGCAGCCACTCCCGACGATGTCGTGCTGAACGCAGATGGCTCCGGCTACACGATCGCCATGCCTATTCCGGGCGCCTTTGCACAATTGCAATCCAACATGGCGGCGACGCTCAACATAGACTGGGTGCTTGGCCTTGCGCGCGACGTGCTCGCCACGGCTGGCGGCAAACCTTCTCATGACGAGTTGCTGAAGGCCCTCGACGCTTGGATGGAAGCATCGGAGCCGGGATCGCTGATCTACCAGCCTTACATATCGCTAGCCGGCGAAAGAGGGCCGTTCGTCGACCCTGACGCACGCGCCGGCTTCATCGGCCTTTCGGTCAAGCATGGCTTTGGCGATCTGGCACGCGGCGTGCTCGAGGGGTTGGCCTTCGCCGCTCGCGATTGCTACCAGGCGATGGGCGCCGTGCCGAGTGAGATCCGCCTGTCGGGCGGCGCAGCGCGCAGTCCGTCTCTACGTCGCATCGTCGCGGCGGCGACAAGGGCGCAGGTGCGCACCAGCAGCCGCCAGGAAGCCGGCGCGGCGGGCGCCGCGATGAAGGCC
>NZ_RZRP01000045.1:0-16152 GCF_003997795.1 Mesorhizobium sp. M7A.F.Ca.US.005.03.2.1
TCCCAGTAATATTCGCCTTCGATGCGGATCGACGGGAACGCCGGCGGCAGCGCGCCGCTGGCCATGATGTGCTCCGGTTCGATGCGGACCTTGTCGGTGTCGAAATAGACGAAGTTGCCGGTCCGGACGTTGACCGCGCCGACGCTCAACCGCTTCTTGCCGTCGTTGAGGATGTCGAAGTCGATCAGGCTTTGCAGCGTCTCCTTCAGCTCGGCCGTGTCGTAGAAGCTGGTGGCGCCCTCGGCGCCGGGCTGCTCCATCCAGGGGTTAGGATTGCGCGGCTTGAAGAAGCCCGGCTGCCCCATGACCATGGTCATCCACGAACTGGTGCGATTGCGGATATCACGGTAGATGTCGCCTTCCGGCGTATAGGCCCAGATCTTGCGACCCGAAATCGTCTGCCAGAATTGCTCGAGGCGCTGCAGCCGGCGGCTCGACTCATTGCCGGCGATGATCGCCGCATTGATGGCGCCGATCGATACGCCGGAAAGCCAGCTCGGCTCGCAGCCGGCCTCTGCCAATGCCTGGTACACCCCAGCCTGGTAGGCGCCGAGCGCGCCGCCTCCCTGAAACACCAGCGCGACGCGGTCATACTGCGCCGAGATCTCCGCGATGGTGGCGGTGGCCTCCTTGTTGCGATTGCGTTCGAGCACGGCTTTGGTCTCCGACTTCTGTTTGGGCTCTGAAAGGCTTGTGCAGCTCAGGTGCGGTCGGCGAGATAATCGTGAACCACTTCGCCCAGCCCAAGCGTCAGATCGGCGGTGAAGTGGACGGCGGATACGATGTCGAGCACCGGCAGCCGCGCCACGTCGGCCATGACGTGCGGCCGCAAATCGAGTGCGGCGGGCGCTGTCCAGGCTTCCTTCAGCGTGATGTCGGTGAGGTGGTAGCGGACCAGTTCGCAGATGCGCGGCGTGCCGTCGACATGCGGGACGATCTTGATCAGGAAATTGGGCGCGGCCAGCGAAGCGAGGACAGAGCCGTGATCGGCTTTCTTGTGCTTGTAGCCCATCGTGCCGGTGGCGCACAGAACGCTGCCATAGTGCAGCGTGCCGACGATGACCTCGCCTTCATGCACGATCTTGGGATTGGCAAGCTTCTTGGGAAAGCCCCACAGTTCGCGGCCGCCGGCGATCGGCGCGTCGTCGTCGAGATACATCGAATGGACGTAGGCGCCGTGCTGGCCCTTGTAGCGCACCGGGATGACCTGGCCGGTCTCGGTGTAGTCGCCGAAACCGGTCGAGTCAGGCATGCGGATGAATTCGTATTTGACCAGCGGCTCGTCGATCTCCAGCGGCTCCGGCACGACAGCCTCTAGCGCCTCGCGCGTCGTGCGGTAGGTGATGATGACGTATTCGCGGTTGAAGAAACGGTACGGCCCGGGCGGAAAGGAGGGGTTGGTCAGCGGCATCGCATAGGCGCGCTTCACGACATCGGCGATCTGCAAGGCTGTAGCCCCATTTTGGTTCAGGAATGACTGCGCGAATGCGCTCCGGATTATGTTGCACGGCACCATGACAGTGCCGTGTCAGCCGCCTGACAGCCGCCCAAGAGGCCTGTCGACGGCCGTCTCAACCCTGTAATCGCACCGACATATGGCTATGGCACTGTCATGGTGCGGCGCACAAAGGCGGCCCCGTTCGTTCCCTCCCACCTCTTGCGAGATCATCATGGGTTTCCTGTCTTCGAAGAACGCCCTCGTCACCGGCTCGACCAGCGGCATCGGCCTGGCCATCGCCCGCGCCTTTGCCGCCGAAGGCGCCAATGTCACCATCAACGGCCTTGGCGATGCGGCTGCCATCGAGCAGGAGCGCGCCGGCATCGAGAAGGATTTCGGCGTCAAGTGCCGCTATTCCGGTGCCAACATGATGGATGGCGCGGCGGTCAGCGCCATGGTGCATGAGGCCGAGGCTGCCTTCGGCAGTCTCGATATCCTGGTCAACAATGCCGGCATCCAGCATGTCGCGCCGATCGAGGAGTTTCCCGATGACATGTGGGAAGCCATCATCCGCATCAATCTGCTCGCCGCGTTCTACGCCATCAAGGCGGCACTGCCGGGCATGAAGGCGCGCAAATGGGGCCGTATCATCAACACCGCCTCGGCGCATGCGCTGGTCGCCTCGCCGTTCAAGTCGGCCTATGTGTCGGCCAAGCACGGCATTGCGGGCCTCACCAAGACGGTAGCGCTCGAAGCAGCGCTCGACGGCGTCACCGTCAATGCGATCGCGCCGGGCTATGTCTGGACGCCGCTGGTCGAAAGGCAGATTCCCGACACGATGAAGGCGCGCGGCATGACCGAGGAACAGGTCAAGCACGATGTGCTGCTCGCCGCCCAGCCGACCAAGGAATTCGTCACCGTCGACGAGCTCGCCGCGCTGACGCTGTTCCTGTGTTCGGACGCGGCCAGGCAGGTCACCGGCACCACCTTGCCGATGGATGGCGGCTGGACGGCACAGTAGAGGGTAATCCAAGCGTTCCGTTTGCCTGCTGGTGCCGCTGGCAGAAAAGCACCCGGCTATGCCGTGATCTTAATCAATGCGGATGGCGTGGTCGTGCATTTCCATGATTTTGCGATCGACGCGGCGGGTTGCCCGCCTCCGGCAGGCTTCGCGGGACACTGAGCAGGACTTCCCGCGAGGGCCAAGATGCCGCCAGTCGCATGTGCCGGCCTATTGCACGGCAGCGCAACAGGCTGCGCCGTTGGCTGAGCTGAACGATCCCAACCGATGCCCATCCGCGCACTGACGGCGACTGCGCGGCATCGGGTTTCCCAGCCTCTTTCTCGTCCCGCCGGACTACGGTGAAAGTGTCCGAAAAAGCACGGGAATATGGACATTAGTCTTGACAGAAATACAGATGTTCAATACCCGTCAGGCAATCGAACAAGCCTGCATTATGGGAGGAACGAGCGGTATGGCTTCCAATGTTTCGTTGACGGGTCTTGCCCGCGATCTCGAGGAACGCGCAAAGTCGGGCAAGCCTATCCGCATCGGCCTGATCGGCTCGGGCGAGATGGGAACCGACATCGTCACTCGTGTCGCCCATATGTCGGGCATCGAGATCGGCGCCATTTCCGAACTGAACCTGCCGGCTGCCAGCAAGGCCGTCGATATCGCTTTCCAGGAAACCGGGCATGCGCGCGAAGTGTCGAATGCTTCGGCTATGACGTCGGCGATGGAAGCCGGCAAGGTGGCGGTCACCAACGACGCCGACCTTGTCATCAACAATGATCTGATCGACGTCGTCATCGATGCCACCGGGGTTCCCGCCGTTGGCGCCGAGATCGGGCTGCGCGCCATGGAGCATGGCAAGCATCTGGTGATGATGAATGTCGAGGCCGACGTCACCATCGGCGCCTATCTGAAAAGCGAGGCCGACCGGCTCGGCGTCACCTATTCACTGGGCGCCGGCGATGAGCCGTCCTCCTGCATGGAGCTGATCGAGTTCGTCTCGGCCATGGGTCACCCGATCGTTGCCGCCGGCAAGGGCAAGAACAATCCGCTCAACATCGACGCCATTCCCCCGGACTATGAGGAGGAAGCCAAGCGCCGGCACATGAATGTCCGCATGCTGGTCGAATTCGTCGACGGCTCCAAGACCATGGTCGAGATGGCGGCAATCGCCAATGCCACCGGCCTGGTTCCAGACAAGGCTGGCATGCATGGCCCGGCGGCGACGCTTGGCGAACTGTCCAAGGTGCTGGTGCCGCAGAAGGATGGCGGCGTTCTGTCGAAGGTCGGCGTCGTCGACTATTCGATCGGCAAGGGTGTCGCGCCCGGCGTCTTCGTCGTTGCCGACATGTCGCATCCGCGCATCTCCGAGCGCATGGAAGATCTGAAGATGGGCAAAGGCCCGTATTTCACTTTCCATCGTCCCTATCACCTGACCTCGCTCGAGGTGCCGCTGACCTGCGCGCGCGTCGTGCTCTACGGCAAGGCCGACATGGTGCCGCTGGCCAAGCCGGTGGCCGAAGTCGCCGCCGTGGCCAAGAAGGACATGAAGCCCGGCGAGAAGCTCGATGCGATCGGCGAATATTGCTACCGCGCCTGGATCATGACGACGCCTGAGGCGCGCGCCGCCAAGGCCGTTCCCTGCGGCCTGCTGCAGGGCGGCTCGGTCACCGCGCCGATCAAGAAGGGCGAACTCATAACCTATGCGAATGCAGCGCCCGCGGCGGGCTCCAAGATCGCCGAACTGCGCGCTCGCCAGGACAAGCTCGTCTATGGGACCGTGGGAGCGTGATCATGGCCACAGCCAGCAAAGCCGTCACTGACAGTCGCGCCAATCTGCCCTTCGTCTACCGCCAGTACAGCGCCGAGCAGCTCAAGCAGGTGCTCCACAAGATGTACCTGATCCGCCGCTTCGAAGAGGGCGCGGAGGAGTGCTACACGCGCGGCCTCATCCATGGCACCATGCATTTGTCGATCGGCCAGGAAGCCAGCGCCATGGGCATCTGCATGCCGCTTGCCGAGGATGACCAGATCACCTCGACGCATCGCGGTCACGGCCACTGCATTGCCAAGGGCGCCGAGGTCAAGCGCATGTTCGCCGAGTTCTTCGGCAAGACCACAGGCTATTGCAAGGGCCGTGGCGGCTCGATGCACATCGCCGATGTCGGCAAGGGCAATCTCGGCGCCAATGGCATCGTCGGTGGCGGTATTCCGATCGCCGTCGGGGCGGCATTGTCCTCCAAGATGATGAAGACCGGCAAGGTCGTGGTCTCCTTCTTCGGCGATGGCGCCAACAATGAAGGCGCTTTCCACGAGGCGCTCAACATGGCGGCGGTCTGGAAGCTGCCTGTCATTTTCGTCTGCGAGAACAATGGCTACGGCATGTCGACATCGACAGCCCGCTCGACCGCGGTCAAGAACATCGCCGAGCGCGCCGCCGCCTATTCGATGCCGGGCGTCATCGTCAACGGCAACATCTTCTCCGAGGTCGCCGAGGCGTCTCATCAGGCTGTTGCCCGAGCCCGCGCCGGCGAGGGGCCGACGCTGATCGAGTCCAAGACCTACCGCCATCGCGGCCATTCCAAGAGCGACCGCAACCGCTATCGCACCAAGGAAGAGATCGAGGACTGGATGTCGAACCGCGATCCGATCACCCTGTTCGAAAGCGAGCTCAGGGAATTCGGCTTCATCGACGACAAGGGCATCGAGGCCATTCGCGATGCCGTGGCGCAAGAGATCGCCGAGGGCATCGAGTTCGCCAAGGCGAGCCCATCGCCCGATATCAGCGAGACCGGCAATTACGTGTATACGGAGCAGGCGTGATGGACGCGATGGTGCGTGAACTGAGCTACGCCCAGGCGATCCAGGAAGCCATGGCGATCGCCATGGACATGGACGAACGCGTTTTCCTGATGGGCGAGGATATCGGCGTCTATGGCGGCGCCTTCCAGGTCACCGGCGACCTGGTCGAACGTTACGGCGCTGACCGCGTCATCGACACGCCGATTTCGGAACTGGGCGGCGCGGGCGTCGCGGTGGGCGCTGCCCTCACCGGCATGCGGCCGATCTTCGAGTTCCAGTTTTCCGATTTCGCCACGCTTGCCATGGAGCAGATCGTCAACCAGGCGGCCAAGATGCGCTTCATGCTGGGCGGCGAGGTTTCGGTTCCCGTGGTGATGCGCTTTCCCGCCGGTTCCGGCACCGGTGCGGCGGCTCAGCACAGCCAGAGCCTCGAAGCCTGGCTCGGCCATGTGCCGGGTCTGAAAGTCATCCAGCCGGCGACCCCCTATGATGCCAAGGGCATGCTTTTGGCGGCGGTCGCCGATCCCGATCCGGTCATGATCTTCGAGCACAAGCTGCTCTACAAGCTGAAGGGCCCGGTGCCCGAAGGCTATTACACCGTGCCGATCGGCAAGGCCGATATCCGCCGCGAGGGCCGGGATCTCACCATCGTCGCCACCTCGATCATGGTGCAGAAGGCGCTCGACGCGGCAGCCGTGCTGGAGAGCGAAGGCATCGACGTCGAAGTCGTCGATCTTCGGACCATCCGGCCGATGGACAAGCAGACCGTCATCGACAGCGTCAAGAAGACGTCGCGGCTGCTATGCGTCTACGAAGCGGTCAAGACGCTGGGCATCGGCGCCGAGGTCAGCGCCATGATCGCCGAGAGCGAAGCGTTCGACTATCTCGACGCGCCGATCGTGCGGCTGGGCGGCGCCGAAACGCCGATCCCCTACAATCCGGAACTCGAGAAGGCGACGGTGCCGCAAATTCCGGACATTATCACCGCCGCGCGCGACCTCGTGAAAGGGGTTCGCTGAGATATGCCGACCGAAGTCATTCTTCCCAAGGTCGACATGGACATGGCGACTGGACAGATCTCGCGCTGGTTTGCCGAGGAGGGCGCGCACGTCAAGAAGGGCGATGTGCTGTTCGAGATCGAGACCGACAAGGCGGCGATGGAAATCGATGCGCCGGCCAGCGGCGTCCTGCGCGATGTCACCGGCAAAGAGGGTGTCGATATTGCGGTCGGCGCTGCCGTGGCGTGGATCTATGCCGACGGTGAGGCCTATGGGGCTGATGCTGCTGCGGCCAAGCACGACAAGGCGCCAATCTCCCCACCCGTGGGGGAGATGTCGACGAAGTCGACAGAGGAGGGCGCTGTCGCGCCAACGTCTCATTCTGTCACTCACCCCTCTGCCCTGCCCTCTTTGCCGCCACTTGGCATCTCCCCCACAAGGGGGGAGATCGGCCAATCGCCATCGGCCGGCCGTGCAACACCGCTTGCCCGGCGCCTGGCCCGTGAGGCCGGCCTGAACCTCTCGACCGTATCTGGGACCGGCCCGCATGGCCGGGTGGTGAGGGCGGATGTCGACGCGGCCATTGCCGGTGGCGGCGCCCAGACGGCGCCTGCCGCCAAGGCTCCGGCTGGCGTGCCGGCTGCTGCTCCTGCCGCGCCGGTAAAGGCGATGTCGGACGATCAGGTCCTGAAACTGTTCGAACAGGGCTCCTACGACCTTGTCCCGCATGACAATATGCGCAAGACCATTGCGCGCCGCCTGGTCGAGGCCAAGACCACCATTCCGCATTTCTACCTGACGCTCGACTGCGAGCTCGATGCGCTGCTGGCGCTGCGCACGCACATCAATGCGGCAGCCCCGGTGAAGAAGACCGACAAGGGCGAGGCACCGGCCTACAAGCTGTCGGTCAACGATATGGTCATCAAGGCGATGGCGATGGCGCTGAAGGCAGTGCCCGATGCCAATGCCTCGTGGACCGAAAGCGCCATGGTCAAGCACAGGCACGCCGATGTCGGCGTTGCGGTGTCGATCCCCGGCGGCCTGATCACACCGATCATTCGGCATGCCGACGAAAAGACGCTGTCCACCATCTCCAACGAGATGAAGGATCTGGCCAGTCGCGCGCGCAGCCGCAAGCTGAAGCCGGAAGAGTATCAGGGTGGCACCACGGCGGTGTCCAATCTCGGCATGTTCGGCATCAAGGATTTTGCCGCGGTCATCAACCCGCCGCACGCGACCATCCTGGCGGTCGGCGCCGGCGAGGAGCGGGCGGTGGTCAAGAATGGCGAGATCAGAATAGCCACCGTGATGTCGGTGACGCTGTCGACCGACCACCGCGCCGTCGACGGTGCGCTGGGTGCCGAACTGCTGGTCGCCTTCAAGAACCTCCTTGAAAATCCGATGGGCCTGCTGGTCTGATCCACCAAGCAGAAGCCGGCGCCGACTGATGCGCCGGCTTGCGACAGAAACGACTTGTCAGGCGCTGACCCTTGACCCATGTTCTATCTGGATTGCGATCCAGGGAGGCCAAATATGCCTGCATTCGACCCATCTGACGTCAAAACCCTGTTCGGCAAGGTCATGGGTGCGTCGCCATCCGACATCAAGCTGGTGGCGCAGCGCCTGCACGACCACGCCTTCGAGCCTCGCATGTCGGCGGAGGAGACCAGGCAGCTCGTCGCCAGCCTCGGCTATGACAGTCTGGACGCGTTCTGCGCCGACATCGGTCTGCCCACGCATATCGCCGAGCGGTGGAGCCGTTTTGGTGTTTCCGGCGAGATGAAGCAGGTGTTCACACTGTTGGCGGCGCAGCGCAAGCGGGTGGCCGAGGCGATCGCCGAATTCGAATCCATGACCCATGTCGGCGTCGAGGATTTTTTGCGCGAGCGCGGGCTGATCTAACCGCCCTTGGCAAGCAGCGCCGTGGCGGTATCGCTGTCAGTGATCAGCACATTGGTGTCGACGGCTTTCAGTGCGGCGAGGATCGCCGCGACCTTGCGCTTGCCGCCCGCGGCGAGAACCACATTCGGCACCTGGCCGACCACATCGAGATCGATGGCCATGACACGCCCGTTGACCTCGTGGTCCACCAAACGGCCATTGGCATCGACGAAATAGCACAGCATGTTGGCGACCGCGCCCTTCGCTTTCAACGGAGCGATCAGCGATGACGGAACGATGCCATGCCGGAAGATGGTGGCGTCGGGCGACATGTCGCCGACGGTGAGCAGCGCGATGTCGGCGGCGGCCGCGCGTTGGCGCACATCCTGCAGGGTCGGCTGTGCCCAGAGGAGATCGCGCAGCGAGGGATTGTCGACCGTGACCGGCGCGGTGATCTGGTAGCTGTCGACCTCGAAGACATCGGCTACCTTGGCGGCAACGATGGACGGATTGATCCATTGCGAGTGCGGCAGGCTGCCGACGAGCGCCACCACACAGGCACGCTTCAACTGCCGGCGGGCAAGGAAGCCGAGGCTGGCATGCAGGGTCGCGCCGCCACCGATGGCGAGCGTCATGCCGTCCTGCATCTGCTCGCCGAGATAGGCCGCGACGGCATGGCCGATGGCTTTCTCCAGATGGTCATGCGCCGAAGGCGTCGGGATGACGACGGCGGCATTCAGACCCCAGCGCTTTTCCAGTCCCCGCTCGAGCGCCACCTGCCCGGCGGTCGGCGCGTTGATCATGGTGACGACAATGCCCTCGGCGGTGCAGGAGGCCAGCGTACGCATGACCTTCACCCTGGAGACATCGAGCTTTTCGGCAATCTGTTCCTGGGTGAAACCTTCGACATAGTAGAGCCATGCCGTCTTGACGGTAAGGTCCGACGAGACCATCGGCAGGCGAGCCTGTCTGGGTTTTTCTGTGGTCATCGGTTCCTGTCCCTCATGAGCCGTGGCCTGACCGGTGCTCATCAAGGAAATACCGGCCGGATGTCAACTGATGCCGGATCTGCGGCGTGTCGATTGTCGCACATTTCTGTTCATTTGTAATTGACATCGTACATATGAACATATTTTGTGGGTTTCACGCGCTGTGTCATCCACCAGTCATATGCGCCGTGCAGGGAGGAAGAGACGGGGAGCCGGCCAGAGCCGGACCGGTCATGCACAGAAAGACAGGAGGTCTCATTGAAGACGCACTTCATCAAGCTGCTGGCCAGCCAGCTGGCGCTCGCAGCAACTTTGTTTGCCGGCGTGGCAAACGCCGAAACACTGACGCTCTACACGTCCCAGCCGGAAGCCGACGCGGCCAAGACCGTGGATGCCTTCAAGAAGGCGCAGCCGGGTATCGATGTGAATATCTATCGCTCCGGAACGAGCGACATCCTGACCAAGATGGCGGCCGAGTTTGCCGCCGGCAGCCCGCAGCCCGACGTGCTTCTGATCGCCGATGCGGTCTCGATGGAGCTGTTGAAGAAGGACGACCGGCTACTGCCCTATCCCGAGGCAAAGCTCGATGGCATCGAGGCGGATGCCTATGATGCCGACAAGACCTATTTCGGCAGCAAGCTGATCACCACCGGCATCGTTTACAACACGGCGGCGACCGAGAAGCCGCAGCATTGGGCCGATCTTGCCAAGCCCGCCTACGCCGATGGCCTGGTCATGCCGAGCCCGCTCTATTCGGGTGCCGCCGCCTACCTGCTTTCAGGCTTCGTCGGCGACGCCAATTATGGCTGGGATTTCTTCCAGAAGCTGAAGACCAACAACACCGTCAGCGTGCGCGGCAATGGTGCGGTGCTGAAGTCGGTGGCATCGGGCGAAAAGCCCTATGGCATCCTGGTCGACTTCATGGCGATGAACGCCAAGAAGAAGGGTTCCCCGGTCGAGTTCGTGTTCCCCTCGGAAGGTGTGCCGGCAGTGACCGAACCGGTCGCCATCATGAAGACCGCCAGGAATGTCGACGGCGCCAAGAAGTTCGTCGACTTCATTCTTTCCGATGACGGCCAGAAGCTTGCGCTTTCGATGGGCTATCTGCCGGCGCGTGCCTCGGTCGGCCGCCCCGAATGGCTGCCGGAAGGCGTCAAGGTCAAGGTGATGCCGTTCGACACCAAGGCAATCGTCGCCAAAACCGACGCCGACAAGGCGAAGTTCTCGGAATTGTTCGGCGGCTGAGCCGGCAATCCAGTCAGGGGTGCCGTCCCAGCGGTATCCCTGACGGGCAAAACCCCGATCGCATCGGCTGATCGACCCCAGGAACGCAATCATGTCAACACGGATCAGGGAAAGCCGGGGCCAGGAAATGGTCCTGACGGCGGCGGTAGCCATCGTCATCGTCCTGCTTTCCCTGCTGCCGATGCTGCGCCTGATCAAGGAGATCGTGGCGCCCGGCGGCACGCTGTCGACCGTCGCGATAAAGGCGGGGCTCGCCAGTCCGGCGACCTGGATCGCCACCTGGCACACACTGGTCGTCGGTATCGGCGGCACCCTGCTTGCGGTGCTGTCTGGAACGCTGGTGGCCGTCCTCGTCACTCTGACCGATATCCGTGGCCGCAGTGCCCTAGTGCTCTGCTATGTCATGCCGTTGATGATCGCGCCGCAGGTGACGGCGCTGGCCTGGCTGCAATTGTTCGGCCCGGCAAGCCCGTTCCTCAAGCTGTTTGGGGCGGCACCGCCGCTCGGTACCAGGAACCCGCTCTATTCGACATCGGGCATCATCCTGCTGCTCGGCGTGCAGTATGGCCCGCTGGTTTTCCTGTTGGTGCGCGCCGGGCTGCGCAAGCTGCCGCGCGAGCTGGTCGAAGCCGCGCGGGCGGGCGGCGCCGGCTGGTTCACCGTGCTGGTCACCATCGTGCTGCCCTTGATGACGCCGTCGATCATGGCGGCCGCTGCTCTTGCCTTCGTCTCATGCGTCGGCAATTTCGGCATTCCGGCCTTTCTCGGCATTCCCGCCAACTATCTCGTGCTGCCGACGCTGATCTATCAGAAGCTGGCCGGCGGCGGCCCCGCCGTGCTCGGCGAAACCGCGTTCCTGTCGGTGCTGATCGGCATTATCGCGATGGCGGGCATCCTTGCCCAGGAGATCATGAGCCGCCGCCGCGACTATCGCATCAGCTCCACGTCGCTTCCGGCCGAGCCCTATGAGCTCGGCCGCTGGCGGCCCGCCGTGCAGGCCGGCATGTGGCTGCTGATCATCGTGGTGCTGGTCCTGCCGCTGTTCGGGCTGGTTCTGACATCGCTGGTGCCGGGCTACGGCATTGCGCTCACCGCCAAGACGGCGACGCTCGACAATTATCGCTTCGTGCTGTTCGAGCATGATGCCGCCAGTAGGGCTTTCTTCAACAGCTTCTGGCTGTCGATCGCGGCGGCCTTCTTCGCGGTCCTGGTCGCCGTGCCGATCGGCTATCTGATCGCCTGGGGCAAGCAGCGCTGGGTGCGGCTGCTCAATCTGTCGGTGGAGCTGCCCTATGCCTTGCCCGGCGTGGTGCTGGCGATCGCCTCGCTGCTCATGTTCCTGCGGCCGATCCCGCTGACCGGCATCCAGCTCTACAACACCGTCTGGATCATCCTCTACGCCTATCTCGCCCGCTTCCTGGTGCTGGCATTGCGGCCGACCATCAGCGGCTATCACCAGATCGACCGGGCGCTGGAGGAGGCGGCGCAAGTGGCCGGCGCCGGGCTGTTCACGCGCATGCGCACGATCATCTTTCCGCTGGTGGCACCGGCGGCGATCGCCGGCGGGCTACTGATCTTCATGACGGCGCTCAGCGAACTCACCGTCTCGGCGCTGCTGTGGTCGTCCGGGTCGGAGACGATCGGTGTCGTGATGTTTTCCTTCGAGCAGGGCGGCGATTCCAACTATGCGGCGGCGATGTCCGTCATCACTGTGGCGGTCACTTTCCTGTTGATGCTGGTGACCAATCTGCTTGCCCCCTACCTTCCGACCGGAGTGCTGCCATGGCGCGATTGAGCCTGGACAATGTGACCAAGAGCTTCGCCAATTTCGATGCCGTCAAGGACGTATCGATCGATGTCGGCGACGGCGAGTTCCTGGCAGTGCTCGGGCCGTCCGGCTGCGGCAAGACCACGCTGCTGCGGCTCGTTGCCGGATTCGAGAAGGTGACGTCAGGCGAGATCCGCATCGGCGGCGAGGTCGTGTCGGGCAAGGGCGGCAGCGTCGCGCCGGAAAAGCGGCGCGTCGGCATCGTCTTCCAGAACTACGCGCTGTGGCCGCACATGACGGTCGCCGAAAACATCGGCTATTCGCTGAAGGTGGCGAAGCTCGACAAGGCCGTCGCGCGCCGGAAGGTTGAAGACGCACTCGCCCTGGTCAATCTGCAAGGGCTGGGCGAGCGTCGGCCGGCCAATCTGTCCGGCGGCCAACGCCAGCGCGTGGCATTGGCGCGCTGCCTTGTCGCCGCGCCCTCGTTGGTTCTGTTCGACGAGCCGCTGGCCAATCTCGACGTGCATCTGAGGGCTTCGATGGAGGACGAGTTCGCGTCCTTCCACAAGCGCACCGGCACGACGATCGTCTACATCACCCATGACCAGGCCGAGGCGATGGCGCTGGCCGATCGGATCGCGGTGATGGATGGCGGGCGTCTTGCCCAGCTGGCGACGCCACGCGAACTCTATCATGAGCCGGCAAATGAAATGGTGGCTTCCTTCATTTCGCAGGGCATTTTGCTGCCTGCGGATGTGTTGAGCGCGGAAGAAAGAGGGCACTGCAAGGTCCGCGTTCTCGGCGCTGAACTGATTGTCCGCTGCCGGCCAGGCGAGCGGCCGCGAACCGGGGCAAAGGTCTGCTGCCGGTCGGCCGATCTCGACGTGTCGCCGGATGGCCCCGGCTTCGATGGTCTGGTCAAGCGGGTGATCTACCAGGGTGGCTCGGCGCGCATCGAATTCACGCCTTCGACCAATCCCGACCTCACCTTGCATTTCGAACAGCCCGATCCGGTCGCGCTGGAGAGCGGAGCCCAGGCACGCCTGCGGATACGCTCCGGCTGGCTGATCCCGGCGGCGGGGGCGGCATCGTGATGATGCTCGACCTGCTCGGCGGCTTTGGCGAAAAGGGCCGCACCAGCCTTGCTGTCAGCAGCGGCAAGGACCGCATCCTGCTCGACGTCGGCATCAAGGTCGGCGCCTCGCGGGCGGACTACTATCCGGCGCTGAACGGCTCGGTCGCCGACATCGATGCGCTGTTCGTCTCGCATGCGCATGAGGATCATGTCGGCGCGCTGAGCTGGCTGCTGTCGCGCGGTTATGCCGGTCCGATCTTCATGACCGCCGAGACCCGAGACGAGGCGCCTGCCACGCTCGCCGGCTATGCTGAGCCCGAGGATTTCAGGCGGTTTCCTTTTCCCGAAGATCGCATCGAATTGTTCGAACCCGGCGACACGTTGAACAGCGGCAATCTTACGATCCGGACGGGACGCTCCGGACATGTCGTGGGCGGCGTGTGGTTTGCCGTCGACGATGGCGAGAGCCGCGTCGCCTATTCCGCCGATGTGGTGCCGGACAGCAATGTCTTCGTCATGGACACCATCCCGCACTGCGACCTGCTTGTCCTCGATGCTTCCTACGGCGCCGATCCGGTGCCGGGGGCGGCGCGTGCGCGCGAAATCTCGCAATGGGTTGCGAGGCATTCGGGCGGGTGTCTTTTGCCGACGCCGCTCTCGGGTCGGTCGCTGGAGCTGATCGCGGCCTTGCCAGGGCCGTTCGCGATCCATGCCGGCATGCGCTCGTCCCTGGAAGCGCAGATCGGCGCCACGGCAGCCCTGTTGCCGGGCGTTTCAACGTTGCTGCGCCGCCGCCTGCAAGACGCAGCCGACTGGACCGATGCCGATCCCCTGCCGTCCATGCCGCTGCTGGCGGATGACGGCATGGGTGAAGCCGGCCCATCGTCGCGCCTCTTGCCGCGTGCCGACCATTCCGGTTTTCCGGTGCTGCTTACCGGGCATCTGCCGTCAGGTTCGCCGGGCGATCTGTTGCACAAGGCCGGTCGGGCGGACTGGGTACGCATGCCGACCCATCCGACGCTGTCGGGCAATGTCGATATCTGGGAGAAGGCCGGCCGTCCCGCGGCACTCGGTCACTCCTGCACGCCGGACCTTCTCGGCGATCTGCAAACCCACATCCCGTCGCTGCGCACGCAGTGCCGCACCGGCCAGTGCATAGTGGTGTCGGAGGCAAGAAAACGATGAGAATTCTGATCTGCAACGATGACGGTATCGAAGCGCCGGGGCTTGCCCGTCTGGTCGCGGCCGCCAGCGCGTTGAGCGGCGATGTCTGGGTGGTCGCGCCCGACGGCAAGCGCACCGCTGCCGGCTCGTCATTGACGATTGCCAGGCCGTTGACCATGCGGCGCGTCAAACCGAACTGGTACGCCTGTTCCGGCACCCCGGCCGATTGCGTGGTAAGCGCCATGACCTGGTTGTTCGCCAATTCCGAGAAACCGGGCCTTGTGCTGTCGGGCGTCAACGATGGCCGCAACGTTGCCGAGGACCTTGCCTATTCCGGCACGCTCGGCATTGCGCGGGAGGCGACGTTCTGGGGCGTTCCGGCCATTGGCTTCTCACGCGTGAAAAATCCTGATTTCACCGATGGCGACGACCAATGGCTTGGCGCGCTGATCGTGTCCCTGTGGCAATCGCGCGCCGACTGGGCCGCTGAGGGTCATTGGCTGAGCATCAACCTGCCGACCTCGCTGCCGGCCGAAATCCGCCAGCCGCGCATCGGCCGCGACAAGATCGCCCGCAAGGCCGAGATCGTGGAGAGCGACGGCGACCGCACGGTCATCACCGTGCCGCGCGGGCGGGCTCACGACAGCCAGCCGGGCGACGAGAACGACGCGATCGATGCCGGCTTCATCAGCATCAACCGGCTGAACTGGCTTGGCGAGACACGGCTGGACGAACGGTTTCTGGACGGGATCCCGCGCCAGCGGCAAACTGGCTGACCTGAGGTCTGCGCGTCGTCATCCGATCACCAACCTGTCAGCGGTTAAATCAAGCCAATCCACTACCTATGCTTGAAGCCGCCGCTATTTCATTCCACATCGGTGCGGATGAAGGGCGAAACAGGAGAACGGCGGCGGCATTTGCTGTGGGCTTTGCCCGCATCGCTGATCCTGCATGCGCTCATCGCGGCGTTTCTGATCTATGGCCTGCCGAGACCCGAGCAGCAGCCGGTTCAGCAAGAACAGCCCGTCAATGTCGCGATCGTGCCGCCGCCCGAGAAGCCCAAGCCGAAACCTGCTCCAAAGCCGCCGGAACCGACACCTGAAAAGAAGGCTGAAAAGCCGCCTGAACAAAAGCCGCCGCCGCCGAAACCGCCAGACGACCAGGTTCTGAAGCGCGTTTTCCAGTACGGCCAGAAAGATACCGGGCCGGAGAAATCGCTCGACGGAAGCAGCGCTAAACCCAACACGCCGTCGCCGGCCAAGGATGAGGCTGCAAAGCCGCCCGTAGCGCCGACACCCGCGCCGACGGAGCCCGCCCCGGCTGCAACGCCACAGCAGAAGGCAGACCCCAGCAAGCCTGACGAGAAGCCGGCCACCGTTGCGCCGGACGAAAAGCCCGCGCAAGGCGGGGAAAAGCAGGCGACCGAGGAAACCGACAAACAGCAGCCGGACAAACAAGAACTCGCACCGCAACCTGACGAAAAGCAAGCCGTCGTGACGCCAAAGCCATTGACGGCTGAGACCGGTGACAAGCCGGCGCCTCCAGCTTCGACTGGAAAGGCAAAGTCCAAACCTGCCAAGACAATGACGTTCAAACCCGCAAGAGCTTTCAAAGCGCCGATCGGGAATGCTGGAAGGTCAAATCCCACCAACAACGACGTTGCAGGATCACCAATCTATTCCGGCCTTCCGGGCGTCAGAAAGCTTTACTCGCAAGGGGCAACCGGCAATGCGTTCGCTACAAGCTCCATGGAGAATGTGCCGCGCGGTCAGCGGGTGGC